>JAZNZQ010000176.1:0-8444 GCA_045595035.1 Eubacteriales bacterium
GCACAGGGGGCAAAAAGATTCACGACAGTGTCCACTCCGCCGTCCTCTATCGGAAGCTCGAACACGCTTGACACCGAATAGAAGGTGTTGTCAGCAAGCGAATTTCGTTTTGCGCTCTTTGCCGCGTGCTCGACCGCATGCTTTGAAATGTCAAAGCCGTATACCGACACGCCGGGGATGCCTGCAAGCTTGCCCGTGTAATACCCTTCTCCGCAACCTGCATCTGCGATCATTTTTGCGCCGTATTTTTTCGCGGCTGATACAATCGCATCGGCAAAAGGCGCGTAATAGTCCTTTTCAAGAAAAGCGCTTCTCGCACGCACCATTTCCTTCGAATCTCCGCGCGCATCACCGCTCTTCGCACCTCCGAGCAGATTTACGTATCCGCTTGACGCGATATCGAAAAGATGCTTTTTTGTCTCGTTTGTGCAGACAAAGCTCCTTCCGCTCTCGTCAAGTCCCAGGGGTAAGCCGCACACGGGGCAACGAAGTATATTATTCATTTCAAGCAATTCTCTTTTCATATCATCGCCCCTTCCGAATTATTATATCTCGTTTTAGCAAAAAAGGCAATATCAATTTGATATTTTCATACTGAACCAAAACGAGCTGCCAACACCAAGCTCGCTCTCCACTCCAAAGGCCGCACCGTGAAGCACAAGTATCTCCTTGACAATAGAGAGTCCGATGCCGCTTCCTATCGCCGCGCGTTTGTGAGCCGACGAGGATCTGTAGTATCTGTCCCAGATATTAGGCAGCTCTTCCTTCGGTATTCCCTCTCCGCTGTCATTTACCGTTACCTTTACGTAGCCGTCCGATACCTCTTCGCGAACAGTGATCTTTTTATCCTCACCCGTGTAGTTTATCGCATTATTGATAAAGTTGTATATCACCTGAAGCATTCTCGTTCTGTCTGCGGTGATAAAGACGTCTCCCATATCCTCGAATTCGATCGTGTATCCGTCGTTCTCAACGAATTTCGTATACCGCTCCATGACCTCACGGATAAGCTCGGTAAGATTGAATCTCTCGACCGTTATTCCCGCCGTGCCCGCCTTTATCTTTGAAATATCAAGCAGATCATTTACAAGGGAGGACAGGCGCGAAGTCTCGTCGATTATTATCTGCAGATTCTCGGGCGTGTTCTCGCTCGGTATATCGCGCATCACTTCTGCGTATCCCGAAATAAGGGTAAGCGGTGTACGCAGATCGTGTGAAATGTTCGAGATAAGCTCCTTTTGAAGCTTGTCTGTCTTTGAAAGCTCGCTTACCGCATAATTGAGCGTATCACCGAGCTCGCTTATCTCGCTGTATCCCGAGCCGTCAAAAGAAATATCGTAATTTCCTTTTGCAAGCGCCTTTGCCGACTCGTTCATCTTTGCTATCGGCTTCGATATCTTGCGCGAGATAAAAAAAGCAAGAAGCCCTGCAAATACAGTTAGGATTATACTTATAAGACATATCTGTATAAACAGCGTATTGACAGTCGCATCGACAGGCGAGATACCGGTGTTAAGCATTATCACGTGCTCACGCGCGTCGGTCTTTACAACCTTTACGTATATTGTGCTCTCGGGAAGTCCCGAATCAAGCTCGGGTACGTCTCCTTTAAAATCGGTAACGTCGTAAAAGAGATTCTTGAACGCATCACGTCTTATATGCTCTACGTGTGTGCCGCCGCCCGCAAGCGCTTTGTTATACAGCTCACCTATCGTGTCACCGGGGATATGGTGTATCATACAGTCACGCGACATATCGACCGATACCGTACGGTGTCCGCGTCTTCCCTCTATCGTAAAGATGAGCACACATAGGTTTCTCTCCTGTGCTACCCGTTCTGCAAGGTGCTTTATGTCCGCACTCTCTATATTATCGGCAAGTACTGCGGCATCGTGCTTTATCTCGTGAAGCATTACCGCGCGGTAAAAATCGTCCAGAAATACCACCTGAAACGCCCAAAGCATAACGAGTGCAAACACGACAAAAAGAGCCAAATAAGCAAACAGCTTGTGCCGCATGCTCATCTTGCTCTTTTTTATTCTGCTCTTTTCTCTTATGTTTTTCATATCAAGCTCAGACCTCAAATCGGTAGCCCATACCGCGAAGTGTAACTATCATCTTTCCGTATTCTCCGAGACTCTTTCGAAGAAGCTTGACGTGTGTGTCAAGCGTCCTTCCGTCTCCGTAAAAATCATATCCCCAAACCTCACAGATAAGCTTTTCTCGCGAGAGAGCGATGTTTTTGTTTTGAAGGAAGAAAAAGAAGAGCTCGTATTCCTTCGGAGACATCTCTATGCGATTCCCGTCAACGTAGATTATCCTTGCGTCAAGGTCCACTACAAGTCCGCCGTCTGCAAGCTCCACGACCTTGTGCTCGGGAGAATTATCTGCGCCCTTGACGCGCTTCATTATCGCATCTATACGGAGCATAAGCTCCTTTGGCGAAAAGGGCTTTGTGACGTAATCGTCGACACCGAGCTCAAATCCGTTTATGCGGTCGTATTCCTCGCCGCGGGCGCTGAGCATTATTATCGGAACTTTTGACGTCTTTCTTATCTCTCTGCAAGCCGAAAAGCCGTCAAGCTCGGGCATCATTATATCCATTATGATGAGGTCATATTCCTTGCTTTTTGCAAGCTGCACGGCATCCATTCCGTCGGCCGCCTCGTCTACGGTATGACCTTCGAACTCGGCATATTTTCTTATTATGTCGCGTATTCTCATCTCATCGTCTACGACAAGAAGCTTATACATAGAAGTTCTCCTTTCATAAAGATGATGCCGACGCACGTAAATTGCACGTCGGCACTATTTTATAAAAATAACTCGACGTCCTTATGACTCAAAATCAACCGCATTCGACGTGGGAACGTACTCACGGCATACCGCCTTGATATCAAGCACCTTGCCGCCTCTGACGACCGTAATGATTATCTCATCACCGATATTCTTCTTAGCAAGTATTGCCTTCATATCGCTGTAAGAGGTGACCTCCTCGCCGTCAACTGCCGATATTCTGTCGCCCTGCTTGAGCTCCTCGATAAACTCAGACTGATATACGTACACGCCGAAGCTGTTTACACGGTAATACATTGCATCGTAGGTGTTCTGTATATCGATAAGATTAAGTCCGAGATATACTCTGCCACGGACATATCCGTATTCGATAAGCTGCTCCATAACGCTGTACGCCTCGTTTACTGGAATTGCAAAGCCGATTCCCTCAACATCCGAGCCCGAGGATTTTGCATTTACGATACCGATAAGCTCGCCCTTCGCATTAAAGAGCGCACCGCCCGAGTTTCCGGGATTTACCGCGGCATTATGCTGAAGAAGGGTCATCTTCTCTCCCTCTACGAATATCTCACGGTCGAGCGCACTGATGATTCCGTTCGTGACCGAGCCGCCAAGCTCGCCCAAGGGATTGCCTATTGCAATTACCGGCTCACCGACTATAAGCTTATCACTGTCTCCGATGGTTGCGGTAGTAAGCTCCTTATCTCCGGCATCTATCTTGAGCACGGCGATATCGGATGCAGAATCCGCGCCGATAAGTGTTGCCTTGTACTCTGTTCCGTCATTCGTACGGACCGTAATGTTGTCTGCGCCTTCAATGACGTGATTGTTTGTGATAATATATCCCTCTTTGGCAATAATAACACCGCTTCCCGCACCGCCTGTGATATACTGCGAGAAGATGTTACCGCCCATAGCTATCTCGGTCGATATCTCAACTACCGAGCTGCCGACCTTTGCGGCAATTGCGGCAACGACCGAAACGTCCTCGGGATTTCTTGCCTCTCCCGAGCTTTCAACCTTATTTACCGTGATAGTGCCCGGTTCATCAACACCATCCTCCGGAGTAACGCTCACGGAATTGTCGGGAGCGGTTGTATCATCGGTGGCATTATTACCGTTCTGCGGTGCAAAGTACATATTAGCAAAATATGTTCCGCCAAACGCCGCAAATCCCGAAAACACAACGCAAAGCGCGATGACTGCGACCGCGAACGCAATTCGGTTGTTCTTCTTTCTTTTGGTTTCGATGCTGTCCTTTTTATCGGATACACCTATTTCTATTTTGTGGTCCGCACTTTTGTCGGGCACCCACGAATAATTGCTTATGTTGTCTTTATTAAGATCTGACATGAAAAAATCCTCCTTTTTTGGCTTTACGAGTATAGTTTAAACCGCCAATGTGACGGTTTTATGATATCAAATAAAAATTATAATGAATTTTTTCTTCTGTCAAGATAATTTTGCAGTATTATCTGTGCCGAGAGCGTGTCAATAACGCCCTTTCTCTTATTGCTTTTTATGTTGGTAAAATTAAGTATCTGATGTGCCGCCATTGTCGTAACGCGCTCGTCAAGCGTGTTTATCGGAACCGACACCTTCTCAGAAAGCAGTCTTATAAACTCACCGATTCGCTCCGATTTTTCCCCAAGAGTGCCGTTCATATTCACGGGCATTCCGACAACTATCTCGCAAACGTCAAGCTCAAGCGCCTTTTTTGCGACCTCTTCCGCTATATTCTTTATTCCCTGGCACTTTACGTATCCGATCCCCGATGCAAGAAACTGCATCTCGTCGGAGACCGCAAGTCCTGTTCTTGACTCTCCGTAGTCAACTCCCATTATACGACGTGTTATGGTATTTCACCTCTTTAAAATTTTATGTTATGTAACTCGATAAATCTTTTGACCTCAGAGAGCGTGGGCGCGGGCATTGCTCCCGAATCATTCTTTGCCGCAAGCACGCCAACAACGTTTGCAAACGTGCATGCGCGCTTGATATCGCGGCTCTTGGCATATTCAAGCGCAAGCGCAGCACCATAGTAATCGCCCGTATTGTGAACTCCCGAAAGTGCGATGTCGGGCGAGGGTGCTATATGGTAATACTTTCCGTCATAAATGAACGAAGCACGCTCCCCGAGCTTTATAACGTAATACTTTGCCCTTACCGCCTCGGCAATATCCATGACCGCGCGAAGCGTATTTTCAACGCCGCTTGGCACGTGGCGTGTGTATCTCTCGAGTTCACTCTCGTCAACTATAAATACCTCAACGTCTCCAAGCTCGCCGAGAGGAAAATCGGTATAAAGAGGATTGGAGGAAACAACGGTCGGAACTCTCTGCTCGTCCGCATAATTCACCGCCGCGCTTATCGCCTCGTAAGGGGAATCAAGTCCGAGATATACAACGTCGGGATAGCTCATAAAAGCATATTCAACGTCAAAATCATTGACATTCGAGTTTGCACACGGATATATGATGCTTCTCTGCTTGCCGTTTTCTTCGAAAATACTCACGGAAAGACCGGTCTTCTCTTCTCCGTCAACGCTGACAAAGCGCGTATCTATGCCCGCGCTCTTGTAAAGCTCCTGAAGCTGCTCGCCGTACGTATCGTTTCCGACTCTTGCACAAAGTATACTGTCAGCTCCAAGCCGTGCGGCGCAAATTGCCGCATTCGCTCCTCGGCCTCCCGGAAGATAGTCGAAGCTCATATTCTCCTCTATCACGGTCTCGCCCGCAGAGGGGATCACTCCGACTCCCATAACGAAATCGACCTGTGCAGATCCTATTACCAAAACTCTTTTACTCATATATACCTCCTACCCGAAGATACTACTTTTATTATACATCCATATTATGACAAAATCAACACTAAAAAATTTAACAAATTATTTTTATGATAATATGTTGCACAAAGCGAATTTTGTGGTATAATATAATTGATATTATATTTACGGAGGTATAAAAAATGTATTTGTTCGAAAAAAAGCCCGCTGCTAAGGTCAGCATTACCAAGATAGTTGTTATCACATCGGCTGTCGTACTCGGAGTTCTCGGTGTTGCGGCTCTTGTTTACAAGCTTGTAAAGAAGAATTGCCCTACGTGCGATTGCTGCGACGATTTTGATTTCTGCGACGATGAGCTTGACCTCTGCGATATCTGCGACTGCGATTGCGATTGCTGCGAAGATGCTTCCGACGACGAGATCGTTGATGCCGAATAATTTCAGAATTCAGATATCCGCCGATAAAACGGCGGATATTTTTCTAAAGGAACGATATGAACAAGCTTAACAGGATACTTTCATTTACTCTGCTTGCACTGCAGCTTCCTGCCGCTTTTATATGGTCCATCGTCATATATACTCTCAAGGCAGATTCGTGCAAAATAAAAGAAACGGCGGACGGTGCATATGCCCTTGCCTTTGACAGTTCCGCCTTCTTCAAGGCACTCTTCCATGAGCATCTGTCATTTTTGGCTTTACTTGCAGTTCTTCTCGCACTTTCACTCCTTATGACCAAGCTGAATAAGACCTCTGCCCTTCCCCTTATATATACGCTTTCGTGCGTGATACTTATCCTTCTGTTCGCGGGAAGCAGCAATACATACGCTCTTGCCGAGTATACTCTTTTACGCGGTGCGCTGACTCCGCCGCCGTATTCGTATTTAAAATATCTTATCCTTGGATTACAAGGCGCCGTCTCGACCGTACTGTTTGTTTTAAATATGCCGAAAAGTAAATAGAAGATCCCCCGACGGGGGATCTTCTATTTACTTTTTTATAAGATTTGTGATATGTGGATTTACGCCCTCATACCAGTAGATGAAGCCCCAAACGTCGACAACGTCGCCCGCCATAAGCTTGCCCACTGCCTTGTATACCTCGGTATCTGCGCCTGTGAGGTTGTACTCAACCATAAAGTTGTAGGAAGCGTCACCCTTCTTGAGTGTAACGTAGATGTCATCACCGGGTGTACAGTTCTTGTATTCGATCTTTTCTACGGTCATGCCCTTGAATACTGCATACTCGTTCTGATGGTCGATAAGCTCGTCTTTGCCAAGAAGCTCTGTTGCATCAAATGCCTCTGCGATGTATGTGTCGCCGCCCGAGACGAACTCGAATGTTCCGTTCATGACCTCGACCTCGCCTGCCCAAGCGCCCTTTGTTCCGTTTACGCGGATCTTTGTGCCGGGAACGAGCTTAGCCGCATCCTCTTCTGTGCAAGCAAGCTCATAGAGGAAGTATGCGCCGTCGTGACTCTGGCAGTAAACTGAGACAGTGTTGTTCCACCATTTCTGTGTTGCCTGAACATAGGTCTCCAAACGGACCTCCGAATCAAGAGGCACCGCCATAAACTCTTCGTGTGTCATTCCCCACACCTCAGACGGTTTTTCGGGTCCGAGCACCACATCGGATGTGCCTGTATCCCAGTCATATGCGGCTATGTACTTCTTAAGACGTACAAGGTCTTTTCCGTCGATCATACCGTCGCCTGTTGCATCCGCACCCGCTTCGAGCAAGATATCGGAGGTACCTGTGTCATAATCGAATGCCGCAATGTATTTCTTAAGACGTACAAGGTCCTTTCCGTCTACCAAGCCGTCGCCCGTCGCATCGCCGTATATAATATCTTCGACACCAAACACAAGTGCGTACGTACCTTTTGCGGTATCGCGTCCGGTGCTTTGATCCCACTTATTACCTTTATATACAGATTCCCATTCTTTTTCGGTTCCGTCATATTTTATCGATTCGAGATCATAACAATGATTAAGTGCATATGAACCGATACTTTCCGTACTTTTCGGTATCCTCAATTCCTTTAGAGAGTAGCATCTTTGAAAAGCCGCTGTACCGATAGCAGATACTCCATCGGGTATAATTACCGTTTCAAGCGTATCGCAACCGTCAAAAGCCCATTCACCGATCACCGTTACGTTTGTCGGAACAATGTAGCCGACCGATCCTTTTCCTTGCGGATATTTGATGAGCAATATGCCGTTCTTATTAAAAAGGATCCCGTCAACACTTTTATATAAGGAATTGTTTTCATCTACGTTTATATACTTAAGCGAGGTACAATCCATAAAGGAATTCGGCAGCACAGAGCTTACGTATGCAGAAATATCCACACTCACAAGTGAGGTACAACCGTAAAATGCAAGCTGAGATATACTTGTAATGCTATCGGACATAGAGATATCAACAAGCGAGGTGCACCTATAAAAAGCATACTCGCCTATTCTGCTTACTCCGTCTTCGATAATGACCCTTTTGATATCTTCGGCATGACTATACCACGGCGGCAGATACGCATTGTCCCAATCATACATGACTCCCTTACCCGAAACATTAAGCGTACCCGAGTCGTCAAGCACCCAAGTAACGCCCTCGCCGCAGGATCCGTCCGCAACTGTTTCCGCTTCTACCGACATACACGCCAACGAGACAAGCACCGCGAATATCGCCGCAAAAAACAATAATTTCTTCTTCATTTTCGACCTCCGCTTGGACATTTCCTTTTATCTCAGTATATCACAGCATATCGTCAAATTCAAGTTTAAGCATAAAAAGCGCCGCGGTCGCGTCGCTTTTGTTTTTATTCGATTTTCCTAAGTGCCGCCTCGCGTTGTGCCATAACGAGCTTG
>JAZNZQ010000177.1:0-2683 GCA_045595035.1 Eubacteriales bacterium
TCGACCCCCATGGTGGCGATCACGGGTAACGTACCCTGCGACCTTAACGGACGCGACAGCTTCCAGGAGGACGACATTATGGGAATGACGCTTCCCGTAACAAAGCACAACTACATTGTAAAGGATACCGCAAAGCTTGCAGACGTTGTACGCGAAGCATTCTCCATTGCAAAGTCGGGACGTCCCGGCCCCGTGCTTATAGATATTCCCAAGGATGTGCAGATAAAAACAGCAGAGTTCACACCTATGAACGCTCCCGCACCCAGATTCGATTTTCCGTCCTTTGACGAAGATGAGATAGAGGCGGCAGCAAAGATGATATCCGAGTCCGAGAGACCCTACATCTACTGCGGCGGCGGTGTTATCTCCTGTGAAGCGGGAGAAGAAGTAATGGAGCTTGCAGAGCTTATCGACTCCCCCATCGGATGCAGTATGATGGGACTTCACGCCATCCCCGCGGACAACCCCCGCGTACTCGGTATGAACGGAATGCACGGACGCTTCCCTTCCACCAAAGCAAAGAATGAGTCCGACCTTATAATCGCTGTCGGTGTACGCTTCAGTGACCGCGCAACAGGCAACAAGGCAAAATACGCAACAGGCGCAAAGATACTTCACATCGACGTTGATGCGGCAGAGCTTGATAAGAACATCACCTCGCATCTCGGCATCTGTGCAAACGTAAAGGACGTACTCGCCGCCATCATTCCCAAGCTTAAGAAACAGACACATCCCGAGTGGCAGGCAAGGATTGATGAGCTCAAGAAATTCGAAGCCGAGAATTCGGCAAAGTGCATCGGCGCGCTTTCTCCTCATTTTGCAATCGAAGAGGTCAGCCGCAGAATGCCCCCGGAGACACCGATCGCAACAGACGTCGGTCAGCATCAGATGTGGGTAGCACAGAAATACCGCTTCAAAGCTCCCCGTACTCTCGTTACAAGCGGTGGCCTCGGAACTATGGGCTTCGGTCTCGGTGCCGCCATCGGCTCGGCTGTAGCTTCGGGCAAGCGCACGGTACTCTTCACGGGCGACGGATGCTTTGGAATGAACTTAAACGAGCTCACCACCGCAGTATCGCAGGAGCTGCCCATCGTGATAATCATCATGAATAACGGAGTGCTCGGAATGGTCCGTCAGTGGCAGGGGATGTTCTACGAAAAGCACTACTCCGAAACAACGCTTAACAGAAAGACAGATTTCGTAAAGCTCGCAGAGGCCTTCGGTGCAGTAGGATACCGCGCGGCAACAAACGACGAGTTTGTTGATTGTCTTGACCGCGCGCTTGAGATAAACGGCCCCGTAGTCATCGACTGTATGATAGACATGGATGAAAAAGTATTCCCGATGATCCCTCCGAATGGCTCGGTAGAACAGCTTATAATCAAGTAAGGAGAAAAGATATGCAGAAGTTTATAATCAGTATGCTCGTTTCCAACCAATTCGGCGTACTTACAAGAATATCGGCAATGTTCGGTCGCCGCGGTTTTAACATCGACAGTCTTACCGTCGGTGAGAGTGAGGACAGCGAATTCTCGCGTATGACCGTAACGATGACAGGCGACGATTACTCGCGTGATCAGATAGTAAAGCAACTTTCCAAGCTCCACGACGTAAAGAAGATAAAGGTCATGGATCCCGCAAACGTAGTTTCGCGTGAGCTTATCCTTGTCAAAGTAAGGGCCACAAAGGAAACAAGACAGGACATCATGGATGCGGTAAACGTATTCCGTAACAAGATAATCGACTACTCCCCCGACGTTCTCGTTATCGAGATCGCAGGTGAGGCAGGAAAGATCGGAGCATTTATCGAACTTATGAAGCCCTACGGCATCATCGAGATATCCCGCACAGGACTTGTTTCGCTCGACCGCGGAGAAACGAATCTTAAAGAGCAGAAAAAGTAAGGAGAATAGAAAATGATAAGCGATAAAATGAAAACAGGCGCTGAGCGCGCCCCGCAGAGATCCCTTTTAAAGGCAATGGGATACACGGAAAATCAGATAAAAAAGCCCCTTATCGGTATCGTAAACTCGTTTAACGAGGTCGTTCCGGGACATATACACCTTCAGAACATCGCACGTGCGGTAAAGGACGGCGTTCTCGCGGCAGGCGGAACTCCCATGGAATTCAACGTTATCGGCGTGTGTGACGGACTTGCAATGGGACACGAGGGTATGAAATATTCGCTCGTAACCCGCGAGCTTATTGCAGACAGCGTAGAATGCATGGTCAAGGCGCATTGCTTCGACGGACTCGTATTCATCCCCAACTGTGACAAGATCGTTCCCGGCATGCTTATGGCGGCTGCTCGCCTCAATATCCCCTCGATATTCATGTCGGGCGGTGCTATGCTCTCCAACTGCTCCGATCAGGGTAATTACATGGACCTCAACAGCGTTTTTGAAGCGGTCGGCGCTTACAAGAACGGCACAATAGACGATGAGCGACTCAACTATTTCGAGGAAAACGCTTGCCCCGGATGCGGCTCATGCTCAGGTATGTTCACCGCAAACTCTATGAACTGCCTCTGTGAGGTGCTCGGTATGGCACTTCGCGGAAACGGAACTGTACCTGCAGTTCACGCGGCTCGTCTGCGCCTTGCAAAGTCTGCAGGTGAGAAGATACTTGAGCTTGTAGAAAAGGATATCAAGCCGCTTGACATTATGACCGAGGCAACGTTTAT
>JAZNZQ010000178.1:0-5084 GCA_045595035.1 Eubacteriales bacterium
AGCACAACAGTGTTATCACACTTACAAAGAACGCTAACTACCACGATGCAGAGAACGTTAAGATGAACGAGATCAAGATGTTCCTCTCTGATGATGCGAACAACATGCTCTCCAACTTCAAGAACGGTTCTTGGCTCCTTATCGATGACGTTCCCACAAACGAGATCGCTAACCTCAAGAAGGATTACGCTGACGAGTTTGTAATTGCTGGCCAGATCGGTACATACTATGTATGCTGGAACGTTAACGAGGACCTCCTCCCCGGTTCTACTCTCACAGGCGTTGAGAAGGAACTCGCTCAGCAGGAGATCAGAAACGCTATCGCTCTTCTCTTTGACCGTAACTACATCGTTAACGACGTAGCACAGGGCGGACAGCTTCCCGCTTCTTCCTTCGTTGCTATGGGTATGACAGATGCTGACGGTTCTGAGTTCTACAAGAACGCAGGCGATGCAGAGGGCTACGTAGGTTACTTCAACGTTGCAGAGGACGCTTTCGCAGACAACTGCGCACAGGCTGTTGCAATACTCCAGAAGTACTACAACAACGTTAAGGTTGCCGGCTGATTATCAGCTTAATAAAAAGGGCTTCACTTCGGTGAAGTCCTTTTTCTATTTTCTGGTTTTGTTCTGTTCATCTTGACAACACAGATCTTGTATGATAAAATAATATGAATATATTTTGAAAGGAACAAAACAATGAACAAAAGAATTATTACTGCGTTAACCATAGTTTTGACTTTTGCAATTATGCTTGTTATCGTATCATGCGGTCGAAATAATAACGATCCTAACGTAACTCTCGCTCCCGAAACATCGAACACCCCGGATGCCACTATAGCCCCTATTGATACTTTTGCGCCCGAAACAACGAAGGCACCCGAGACAACAAAGGCGCCTGAGACAACGAAATCGCCCGAGACAACAAATACGCCCGAGACAACGAAGGCACCCGAGACAACGAAGGAACCCGAGACAACAAGACCTTCCCTTATTGTTGATTTTACTTCAACCGCTCCTACCGAAACAACGAAAGCACCTGAAACAACGAAAGCGCCTGAAACAACAAAGGCACCCGAGACAACGAAAGCACCCGAGACAACAGCGGCTCCAAGCGATGCAACCGACCCTGACGGTGCCGGTTGGACCGACTTTTATCCCTGCTGATGTATTATGGATAAAAGCAAATATAGTTTTAACGTAAAGCTTGCAAATATTATCATAAATCTTCAGCCTCGCTATGACTATACGAAAAAGCTTTTTGCCGATTACATATGCGATGATGCGGAGCCGGTCGATATTATAGTTCGGTATAATGATGCAGAGCTTGCGAAAGAATCTGCAAATGAACCGAAATATCCCGAAGCGTATCACGAAAGCTTGCTCGTGTACCGCAAAATATGCACTGCTATCATTGAGTACGGTGCGATGCTTATTCACTCGTCGGCTATAGCTCTTGACGGCGAAGCGTATCTTTTTACAGCTCCCAGCGGCACGGGAAAGTCTACCCACACCCGCCTCTGGAGAGAGCATTTCGGCGAGCGTGCCGTAATGGTGAACGATGATAAGCCCATAGTGCGCGAGTGCGACGGACGGTTTTTCGTGTACGGCACACCGTATATGGGACAACACAAGCTTGGCTCAAATATCAGCGCGCCGATAAAGGCGGTATGTATAATCGCACGCGGGGCAACAAACGAGATAGAACGTCTTTCTGCCTCGGAATGTATCTCTATGCTGTTGAATCAAACACTTATGCCGGCGGATGAGACGCTTATGGACATGCTTTTGAACACACTCGAAAGATTCCTTGAGAGCGTTCCCGCGTACAGGATCAAATGCAATATATCCGATGAAGCCGTTTGCGTGGCGTATGAAGGAATGAAGGGGTAAAAATGAAAATTAAAAACGGACTGAAATTAAGAGAAGTCGGCGGAGTAAACATAGTTGTTGCCGTTGGAGAAATGGCTGCAAAGTTCAAGGGCGTCGTGCGCCTTAACGCAACAGGCACATTTCTTTGGAAACAGCTTGAAGCAGGCGCAGACACGGATACTCTCGTTTCGGCATTGCTTGATAAATATGACGTAGACGAAGCAACCGCCAAAGCCGATGCATCGACCTTTCTCGATATGTTACGTAAGGCAGATTTCCTTGATGAATAATATGACCGTAGAAGAAGCAATAGAAAAATTCGGTGTCTATTCCTGCCGCCCGATCGGTACAAGTATGTTTCCTACTCTCGACACCTCGCGCGATACAGTGATGCTTCGCAAAAAAGAGGGACGGCTGAAAAAATACGACGTTGCTTTGTACAGACGGCAAAACGGCACCTTGGTATTGCACAGAGTTATGTCTGTTGAACCCGACAGCTATACAATGTGCGGCGATAATCAGTACGAGCTTGAAAGCGGCGTGCATGAGGAAAACGTAATTGCTTATCTTGAGGGAATATATAAGGGAGAAAAATATATCTCTTGCGATAAAAGGTCATACCGTGTCTACGTTAAACTATGGTGTTCATCACTTTTATTAAGACATATTGTCTTACGCATTTTGTGGAAGATAAAGAAAATGTAAAAAAACAAACAGTGCTGATCTCTGTCGGCACTGTTTTTTGTCAAATCTATTGAAATAATCTTTTTTATGTGGTATTATATATAAAGTATTTTCTACACGAGAGGAATTCATCTTTTATGAGAGGTTTAGTAATACCGGAAGGATATAGATCACTTCTTGACGTGCGTCAGACTGAGGTTGCAATAAAGAAGGTCAAGGACTTTTTTGAGCGCGATCTTGCTATTCAGCTTAACCTGACCCGCGTTTCCGCACCACTGTTTGTAAAAAGGGGAAGCGGTCTTAACGATACGCTCAACGGCATCGAGCGCCCCGTCGATTTTGACGTGAAGGGCATTGAGGGGGACGTTGAGATCGTGCAGTCGCTTGCAAAATGGAAGCGTTACGCGCTCTCGCTCTACGGCTTTGAGGTCGGCGAGGGACTTTATACCGATATGAACGCTATCCGCCGCGACGAGGATACCGACAATATCCACTCTGTTTTCGTTGACCAGTGGGACTGGGAAAAGGTCATCACGCATGAGGAGAGAACGGTCGATACGCTCAAGCGCGCGGTGAAGAACATATATAATTCCATAAAGCATACAGAGCGTTACATAGCCGAGGATTATTCCTTTGCACACAAGCTTCTTCCCGAAAAGATATTTTTCATAACCGCGCAGGAGCTTGAGGATATGTATCCGACACTCACTCCCAAACAGAGAGAGTATGAGATAACAAAAGAGAAGGGCGCTGTATTTATAATGCAGATAGGCGGCGCACTGAAGTCGGGCAAGCCCCACGACGGCCGCGCTCCCGACTATGATGACTGGGAGCTCAACGGTGATATTCTCGTTTATTATCCCGTGCTCGATATCGCACTCGAGCTTTCTTCTATGGGCGTGCGCGTTGACGAAAAGTCGCTTGTCCGCCAGCTCGAGATCAGAGGATGCATGGAAAGATGTGAGCTTCCTTTCCACCGCGACCTGCTTGACGGCAAGCTGCCTTACACAATAGGCGGCGGTATCGGTCAGTCGCGCCTTTGTATGTTCTTTCTCAGAAAAGCTCACGTCGGCGAGGTGCAGTCCTCCGTATGGCCCCCCGAGGTCGTGCGCGAATGCCGCGAAAACGGAGTCCAATTGCTGTAATAATCAAATATGAAAAGGCATCGCACACGCGATGCTTTTTTCATCAGAATCAACTGCCGTAAATCTATACTTTTGACAGCACCACTTTTTTGGAGTACCGTGATGGATGTTTTTTTGACAAATTGACAGAGATATTTAAAAATCTGTTGAAAAACTTACTTTTTTATGCTATTATTAAAATAGTTTTCAACTCTCATGAAAGTTAGATTTACGACAAAAGTCGGAGGGGAAATATGGCGAATTCCCAATTTAAATGGCAAGATTTCAGCAAACTGAAAAATGCAGATGATTTGGATACATATATAAATGGAAGAGAGTATTCTCACGACAAATACTGTCACTACACTTCGCTTAAAGCGCTTGACGATATTCTTGATGCAAAATGTCTGTGGGTATCACAGGTTAACGTTTTCAATGATAAAAAGGATGCGGGTCAATTCGGCGATGATAGAAAAAACTATTTTTCGATCTGTTTTTCAACAGGTGTAAACGAAAATCTGTCATTGTGGTATATGTATTCAGGCATGCACGGCAAGGGCGCGCGATTAGAGTTTACAAAAGCAAAAATAAAAAAGCTTTTTGAACAATCGGATTTTTATCTGTATCGCTTTAACGAAAAAACTCATAAACTCGTCGGATGCGGCAAAAAGCTTGTCGTGGGAAAGACGCTTGAAAAAGAATTCAGAGATGTTGTGTATTATAGAATTACAGATAAAAAGTGCGATATGAAGTACAACACGATGACGAATCACACGTTTGCCGCTCAAGAATGGGAAAAATATGACCTTATGCATAAGGGATTTTCTAAAGATCTGATATGGTATTACGAAAAAGAAACAAGATTACTTTTTCATATCATCGGAGATGCTCAAAAGTATATTGACCCTAATTATGATTATAAGATAGTGATAGAAAATGATAAACTATGGTCATATTTAAAAGTCATGCTTGCTCCAGAGATCGATTCTCTTGATTGTGAAGAACTATCGAAATATGAAAACATACAAGCGTTCAAGCAAGAAACAAACAACGTCGTACTGAGCGAATATCATGGAATGATACATATGGGGCTTTGCGACAGGTGTGAATACAAAAACAGAAAAAGGAGCAAAAGAAAATGAAAAAGAAAATATTGCGTGTTGCTGTAATAGTCGTTGCTGTAGCGGCTCTCGCGGCGTTGTTTACCTTTACCGCATCTGCGGCAACCTATAACGGCACGTGCGGTGCCAATGGAGATAACCTTACATGGACACTTGACACCTCAAGCGGCGTGCTCACAATCTCCGGCACAGGAAAAATGGCAGATTGGACGTCATCTTCAAATGCACCGTGGTATAGCTATAGAAGCAATATCAAAACGATAGAAATTGGTGGCAGCGTAACA
>JAZNZQ010000179.1:0-11242 GCA_045595035.1 Eubacteriales bacterium
GCGAGAATCTTACCGAGATTCTTGAAGCTTGCCTTGCTGTGACTGTCCTCATACTTGTATCCGCCAAGACCGTCCTGGAGGTAGTACATAGCACCGCCCGACCATTCGCCTTCGCTGTTTTTACGTCTGAAATAGATACCGAGAACGTTTTCTGCGTAGTTTGTCATCATTCCGAAGAACGCTGCAACCCACATCCAGAAAACAGCACCCGCGCCGCCGATAGCAATAGCTGCGGCAACACCTGCAATATTACCTGTACCGACAGTTGCGGCAAGAGCTGTACAAAGCGCCTGGAAGGGGGAGATAACACCCTTTTCCTTGCGGTGCTTCATAACGTTTTTTGTGAACAAGCTGCCGATGGTATTCTTCCACCAGAGCCCCAAGTGAGACACCTGAAATACCTTTGTGGAAAGGGTCACGATAATGCCTGTGCCTATGAGAAGAGCCAGACCGAAAATTCCCCATACCACTCCGTTGACGCTGCCGTTTATCTCGGCAACCTTTGCGAAAAATGCTTCCATATCTTCCTCCAAAGATAAAAATTAAAATAAAAACGGACCGCGCAAATACGCAGTCCGTTAAAAATACAAATACAAGGAAGATAAAGCTTTTGACTTTGTCCTTTTGCCTGAGAGATTTAGCGGTTACGCCTTGCACCTTCGGCACTCAATTTAATGAGCTTCTCCAAAGTTCTGTCAGCTTGCAGTCCTCATCCACACGGACACCTGAGAGCGTTACTCCTTCGGCAGCTTTAGCTATTTCCTGCAAACTTCATACAGAATTTATTCAGTTTTCTATATTATATCATTATAATAGACAAATTGCAATAGCAATTCACTATCATTTTGCACAAATATCTGCGGCGATATCGAGCGCAACATCGACATTTTCCGCAAAAAACGCTTCTCCGAGCTTGTCATAGAAGCCCGACTTCTTAACAACGCTCATCGGCTGCTCGTTGAGATGCGAAACGATGAGCTGAACATTCTTTTCCTTGCACAAGCCAAGCAGAGCATCGAGATTCTTCATCGCAGTCGAGTCGATGGAGGGCACCTTACTCATACGAAGCACAAATGCGCGCGCGCCGTCGGGTATCTCAAAACCGCTGAATTTATCCGAATCGGCAAAAAACATAGGACCGCATATCTCGTATACGACCGTCTTCTCGGGAATCGCCTTCATCGATCTGTTTGAAGCATCCTTAGTCTCGTTCTCCCACTTACGTACTGTCGTTACGTCGGACATTCTCTTAAGGAAGAGTATGGCGGCAAGTACAAGGCCTACCGCAATAGCTACGACGAGGTCGAATACCACCGTCAAAACAAAGGTCACAACAAGCACGAGCACGTCGCTCTTGGGTGCGGAACGGCATATCTTTACAAAATGTCTCCACTCACTCATATTGTAAGCGACCATAAAGAGGATGGCCGCAATAATGGGCATGGGGATAAGCTTTGCAACGGGCATGAGAACAAGCAAGAACAGAAGAAGAACTACCGCGTGAACGATACCCGCGATAGGGCTGCGTCCGCCGTTCTTTACGTTTGCCGCGGTTCTTGCAATAGCACCGGTAGCGGGAATACCGCCGAAAAGTCCGGATGCAACGTTTCCAAGACCTTGTGCTATAAGCTCGGTATTGGAATTGTGTCGGTCTCCGATCATCCCGTCGGATACAACACAAGAAAGACGCGACTCTATTGCCGCAAGGATCGCGATCGTAAATGCGCTGGGCAGTACCGCCTTGACCGTTTCAAAATCAAATGAGGGGAGGGCGGGCGCCGGAAAAGCGGATGTAAGATTGGGGTAAAGATCACCGATCGTGTTCGCCTTAAGAGGTGTGAACTGCACAACAAGGATACCGGCTATCACAGCGATGATAGACGCGGGGATCTTTGTAAATACAGTGGAGAGCTTACCGAGCATGGGCCAAAGGATAAGGATAGCCATACCGATAAGACCGACAATAAGAGCGTCTACGTTTAGGGTGCCGAAGGAATGGATTACCTCCTCCACCTTCTCGATAGTCTCTATGGGAGTGCCCGAGAATGTAAGTCCGAGGAAATCCTTGATCTGACCGACGATGATGGTGACGGCAATACCTGCGGTAAATCCGACGGTGATCGTCATAGGAATATACTTGATGAGCGCGCCGAAACGGAAAAGTCCCATAAGCACGAGCAATATTCCCGCCATAATGGTAGCAATGATAAGTCCCGACGTGCCGTGAGTTGCAACGACTCCCGCAACAATGGTAGCAAATGCGGCGGTGGGTCCGGAAATATTGACCTTACTTCCGCCAAAGAAAGCGATCACGAATCCCGCGATGATCGCGGTGTAAAGTCCCTGCTCGGGAGAAACGCCCGAGGCGATAGCAAGTGCTATCGAAAGAGGGAGCGCAATTATCGCAACGATGATACCCGCCACGATATCGTTTACTATCTGCGATCCCTTATAATTCTTGAATATCCCAAAAAGCTTGGGCTGAAAAACCTTCATTTTTCTACGTCCTTCCTTAAAAAATCACAACTCAATCATTGTACACCCATCGACAGAAATTTTCAATATTTTTCTTAAAAAATTCCGACAAATCTGAGAAAAAATGATGCGAGAAATACGGTTGCCGCCGACACAAGCGTTGTCCAAACAACGTACTGTCCCGCAAGGATCACGTCTCCGTCCATCTCCTGCGTCATAGGAACGCTCGATACCGCCGTCGGAGTACAGAAGACCGCAACAAAGGTGGCAAAATGCGCGCCTGAAAATGTATCACGGAAGAAAATGTACGCAATTCCGATACCGAGTATGGGTACTACGGCCGTACGCATTACGGTCCCCGCTATTATCTCCTTTTTAAGCTGTGCGACGGCGGAAAACTTAAACTGTGCACCGAGCGCAAGCAGTGCCATCGGAGTTGCTAATCCCGAAAGCGAGGTCAGCACCTTGTATATGGGGGCGATATCGGACAGTCTGAACGACACTCCCGCCGATACAAAAAAAGCACGCACAACAAGAACGGCAATACCGAGGAAAATGCTCTGTATCAAGGGATTCTTCACTATATCCAAAAGGATCTTTTTTATATTGATCTTGCCGCCCTCTCTGAATATCGAAAGACTGAGCACAGCAAGAATATTAAGTGTGGGCACGACCGCGATGGAAAGAAGTGTCGCCGTCATTATTCCCGCCTCGCCAAAAAGCGATTCGGTAAGCGGGATACCGATAAGCGCGTAATTCGAGCGGAATATCGCCTGTATCATGGCACCGCGTCTGCGATGATCGGGAGTGAGCCATACAACAAGCGGGATCGAGACCGCAAAAATTATCACAAGCGCAAGAAATACGTAGAGCATATATCCGAGCTCTATTTCCTTGAGCGAGTCTATTTTATATATGTTCAAAAACAATAAGCAGGGCAAGAACAGGTGAAATACGAGCTTGTTTGCCGTTTTGGCAAAGCTCTCGCTAACAACACCGATACGCCCGAGCGCATATCCGATAGCAACGATAAAAACAATTGGCGCTACTGCGTTTACAGCAAATATTAGTGAATCCATAAAAGCTCCGTTTATTCGAAATATACAGTAAGATAAGAAGCTTCAAGCACAACCGTGTTTTCGGCAATTTTGCTCTCTGTTTGGCTCGAAAACAGTCCGCGATTATTTGTGTGCGGCACATAAAGCGGAAATGCAGAGGACGAAATATCAACTCTGAGCCGCTCGCCCGCGTGTACGACAAATGCATGCTCGTCAAATGTGAAACTCATCTCGACCGTATCGCCCGGCTTGTAATCGGGCACAAAATTTGAGATCTGGTTTATATCGTCACGAAGTCCCCAATCTCCCTCGGGCTTTTCAATACTTACACGCATGTAGAAGCATGTATCCTCGGCAGAAGAGCGCACTCTGAGCTTTGCGCGCATCTTGCCCTTTATGTATCTGTCGCTCTTAAATTCGGGAGTGTATATACTAATAATATCCTCTCGCAGCCCCGGCTTATCCTGATATGCAGAGTTGCCGAAATTAGCCGAAAGACCGCCCTTGAAGACGGCAGGGTCACGCGGGTCGTATCTGTACGTACGCTCGCCCTTGCCGAGAACAAAGCTCTCGCTCTTTTTTGGAGTTTCAAAATCATCACAGCACCATGCATCGCCAAAGGATTTATAATACGTGACCTTTCCCCTCTCCACGGGAGAAGTACTCTTCCCTCTTATCGAATCTAACCATGCAACCTTGTAGTCACCGAACTTATCGGAGGCCTTAGCTCCATCAAATTTTATTGCAAAGCTTGCATCGTTTCCGCTGTGTCCGTAGGGGTGAACGATAAGCGCGGATTTTTCTCTCGTCTTTGCATAAAGCGAGTTCCACATATCAAATATGCCGCCCGTGTAGATATCGTAAAAACCGGTGACAAAAAGGATTGGAATGTTCGCATGCTTTTCGGCACCGCGCGCTTCTGCACCGCCTACACGTGTTGTCGTCCAGAAAGGATCGTCCTTTTTCGGATGACGGAGTATCTCGTCAAAATCCTCTGCCCTCTCACCGAAAACGGTCCTCGAAAAATCGGAAAGCGGAAGCATCTTAAAGGAATCTATTGTATAATTTATATTTTTCAAGCTCTTATGCTTGTACATTTTTCTGTACCAGTCGCCGTGAAGTCCGATCTTATAAAAGCCGTTGCGATAGTTGCAGTTGTATCTCTCGCTGTCCTGTACCTCAAGCACCGCGCCCTTTATATCGGGAGCAAAAGGAGCTGTAACAAAATGAACAGAGCTTGTATAGCTTTCCCCAACAAGATATATCTCTCCGTTGTAAAAATCGCGTTCACGCACCCACGCCTGCAAAAACAGTCCGTCCTCGCGTTCGTTTATGTAGGGGATGCAGTCCCCCGTACTCTTTCCTCTGCCGCGACAATGCTGATATACGACAGCATATCCCGCGTCAAGAAAGTTCTTTATCGTCTGAAGCACCCACGCGCAGACCTCGTCCTCATCGGAATCCTCAAACTCGTCAACATAGGGATTTCTGTATATAACGGTAGGAAATCTTCCGCCCTCATAAGGCAGTGCCACGGCGGTAAAAAGCTTTGCGCCGTTAAGCTCTATATATTCATAATAACAAAGGTTTGTCATACCCGGCCTCCAAAAAACAATACAGTTGTATTTTACCACTTATTGGTGATGAATGCAATAAAAAAAGCCGCAAAAATGCGGCTTTTTTCAATTATCTCTCGGAACTCTTGTAGGAGAGAATCTTAGCATATTATCGTAAAAGGCAACATGAGGAGCTGATACGTAAAATTCCCCCTTATCTGCAACATAACGGCAAAATTCCTCGATCATGGCGTTCACCTTCGCTTCATCCTCGCCCTCGGGAATGACCCTTGTGTATGCAAGAGTTATGTGGAACACGTACGAATCATGCCCGGGGAGCCTGAGCCCTATCGCATCTGCCGCACGGTCACGAAACTCAAGAAGTATACGCTCCTGTTCCTTATCCGCAGGTACGACAACCACCTTTACGTCAGAGGCACTCATCTTGACACTGTCGAACCTCATTCTGACAGGTCCCGGGATATCAGCACTTAGGATCGCCCTCTCCATATAATCGTCAACGTCGCTCATAGATGCATCAATTAAAAGATCCTTCGGCCAATGAGTGTCCTTTCTGACCTGATCGTTCACGCCGCGGATGATCGTCATATGATAGCTGTCAACGGGAAGCAGGATAAGATACTTATCCATCCCCAGCTCCATGACCCTTTCACGCAAGGATGTCATGACCGCGTAAGCCGCAGAATCCTCTCTTACCGGTGCAACTACCGTGTTTCCGGGATAACGGCGCACCGAACCGTCCTCATAAAACTTTTTTCCTACGTCTTTTCCGTAAATCATATATTATTCCTTCCAAGCGGGCTCGGTGGGAAGGAGAGTCTCAAAGTACGCCTTCTTCTCGGCCTCAAGCTTGCCTGCATATTTTTCATCGAGGAATGCATCTATTATTTCACAAAAATCCGCCCAGGACTTTGCCTCCTCGTCGGGGCATATCGGGTAAAAGAGCACGCCGTTATATTCAGCCGCCGCACGGTCTCCGGGAGCGTCTCCGAGCATGAGAACGTGATCCTTTTCGTACTTATCCTTAAGAGATGCGATTATTTCCTTTTTTGTTCCGCTCTCCTGCCCCTTGACCGCGCTTACAAGCGAAAGAAGCCCATGCTCCTCCCACTCGCGAAGAAGAGCCTCCTCGGGTGTCGCCGAAACGATAACTACATCAGCATACAAAGAGAGCTTTTCAAGGCACTCACGCACGTGCGGAAAAGGAGGTACCGAATGTACCATGTCGGAGATACGCTCGTTCACTTCATCCGACCAGGCAAGTATCTTTTTAAATTCTTCCGATTCGGGGTGAGCTTCGAGATACTTTCCAAGCTCGGGAAGAAGAAGAGCGCCTCCGTCTGCGAGATAACGCTTAAGCTCCTTCATATCAGGAACGCTAAATCCGCGCTCGAGCACCTCAGGTCTGTATGCAAGCACCTCCATCGCGCGGATAAGAGCCAAAAGTCTGTGCACGCCGCGCTTATCGGAGTAGAGGTTCGTGAACTCCCATGCATCGCGCGCATATTTTGAGACCGCCTGAAGGCCGAAATGCTTTATATATGCGGGACAGAAGCACTCCTTGTGCTTTATCTCCATTGTGTCGAATATACATCCGTCGGAATCAATGCATACCAAAAATTTCTTTTCCATATCAACTCACCTTAAAGTACAAATCTTTCAAACGCCTCTGCAAGGCCGTCCTCGGTGTTTATATCGGTTACAAAATCCGCCGCCGCTTTGATATTATCGGGAGCATTGCCCATTGCGACACCGAGTCCGCACTTCTTTATTATCTCAAGGTCACTCGAGCTGTCGCCTATCGCCATAGTCTCCTCATAAGACACTCCGAGAAGTTCAAGCACTCTGTCGGTCGCCTCTATCTTGCTCAATGTATGGTGCAAAAACTCGAGATTTGCACCGGCACCCGGACGTGTATGCCCGATAAAACCGGTGGCGGTTATTTCATCGTACAAGCTCTGTTGCATATCCTTCGGTATACCGTAAATGTTCATTTTTTCGACACCCATTCCCTTTTCCGAGAAAAACTTAGAGGGCGTTTCTGCTACCTTGTACCACTTATCTCTTATATACCAAATATGATGCTCGGGAACGACCGACATATCAAAATTATCCGAGATCGCCTTTTCAAAGTAGATCGTTGCATCAGCCGCGATCTCGTTGTAAAGTCCCTTTCCCTCAAGCAGCTTCATAAGCTTGGATGCCTCATCTGCCGGAATAAGATCTTCGTACACAGACTCGCCCGTCACCTTATCGTAAACACGCGCGCCGTGGCTTGTTACAAAATAACGAAGTCCCTCCTGGGTGAGAAGCTGGGGAGGAAGCATATTAAAAACACGGCCGGTACACGGAATTACGTGTACGCCCTTCTCTATAGCTTTCTGTATAGCCGCCATATTTCTAAATGATACCGCCACCTGGCTTTTTCCGAGAAGCGTTCCATCCATATCCATAAGAACCGCGCGAATTTTCATATGATTTCCTCCATGAGTTTTTTCGACTTCATTATACTACTGTTGTCAGAGATTGTACATTGCATTTCGTGTACTAATAATGGTATATTATGCTTAAATTTAACAAAAAAATCAACTATGCATAGCTTAAAGAAGCTTTTTTCTTGATCTTCATATTCAAGCAAAGTAAAAACCGAACAAAAATCCACTTCAGTATTTGCAATATAAAAGGGGAGCCGTTTTCACGTCCCCCTTTGCCATTGATAATTATTCTTACAGCAAGCCGAGAAGATACTCGACCTCTTCTTTTGTCGTAGCCCAGCTTGTAACAAAACGAATGACCGTATGGTCTGCATCGTAGTTTTCCCAGAAGCTGAACGCCACCCTCTTACTAAGCTCTTCCATTTTCTTATTCTCAATAATGATATACTGCTGATTTGTGGGAGAGTCGATGAATATTCTGCAGCCCTTTTCGACAAGTCCCTTTTTAAGAAGCTTCGCCATCTGCATCGCGTGCGAGCTTATCTCAAAATAAAGTCCGTCCGTAAAGAGAGCGTCAAACTGTACACCGACCAAGCGTCCCTTTGCCATAAGAGCACCGCGGCGCTTGACCATCGTCATGAAATTCTTCGGCATATTGTTCTTTGTAAATACGACCGCCTCACCGCAAAGAGCACCGACCTTTGTTCCGCCTATATAGAAAACGTCGCAAAGACGTGCGATATCGGTAAGCGTTACGTCCTCGGATGCCGCAAGTCCGTAGCCGAGACGCGCGCCGTCAAGATAGAGCGGGATCGAATACTCATGGCAGACAGACGAGAGCGCCTCAAGCTCTGCCTTTGAATAGAGGGTTCCAAACTCTGTCGAGAAGGATATGTATACCATACCGGGAATTACAGAGTGCTCGTGATTTGCATCGGCATAGAAGCCGACGAGATAATTCTTAAGCACCTTGGCATCAAGCTTTCCATCGGTATGAGGGAGCGCGATGACCTTGTGTCCGGTCGCCTCTATCGCACCTGCCTCATGTGTGTTGATATGTCCCGCCTCTGTCGCGATAACGCCCTCGTACGCGCGTATCATCGAGGAGATAACAAGCGCGTTCGTCTGTGTACCGCCCGTGAGAAGATAGACCTCAACGCCGTCAAGACCTATTGCCGCCTTTATCTTCTCCTTTGCGCTCTCGGTATATTCATCGAATCCATATCCGGTCTGCGCCACGTTGTTTGTTTCGACCAGTCTCTCAAGCAGCTTAGGATGCGCGCCTTTGTTGTAATCATTTTCAAAAGATATCATTTCAAAGAGCCTCTGTTTGTATTTTAATATTTCGGAACCGCTTCGACGTGTGCAACAACAAAGCCGCTGATCTCTGCCGCTTTGTACATGCAGTCCTCTATGCTCTTACCGGCGAGATAAGATGTGAGCCAAGCCGCCGCGAAGCTGTCGCCTGCGCCGACCGTGGATACAACGACATCGCCGATAGAGCCCTGAGTATAACCCTTGCCGCTCTTTACGTCATAAGCGTAAGAGCCCGCCTTGCCAAGCGTGAGGATGACCACCTTGAGATTGGGGAATGCCGCGCTCATCGCCTTCGTAATTGCCTCGTAGCTATCATCTGCGGGAGAATAGTATCCAAAGGAGCGAAGTGTGGGCTCTTCCTCGAGACTGACTTTAAGTATAGTTGCATTTTCAAAACAGAATTTTACCGATCCTGCATCATAACAGTCAACTCTGAGGTTCACGTCACATATCGTCTCTCCGAATCTTGCCTCGCGCACGATCTTCTCTACCGCCTCGCGGGAGACAGGACTTCTCTGAACAAGTGTGCCGAAATAAAGTGCATCAAAGCCCTCTGCATTTATTGCCGCAATATCCTCATCCGAGACGGGAATGTTATCGTACGCCATCCCCGAGAGAACATCGTAGCTTGGTATTCCCTTCTCGTCAAGTGTTACGATAACCTGACCTGTCGGCTGTTCTGCTCTCTTCATGAATTTGGAAGAGACTCCGAATCCTTCAAGTGCCGATATGACATCGTCTCCGAGGCCGTCGTTACCTACCGCCGAGAAGAGCGCGCTTACAGCACCAAGCTGAGACGCATGTGCAACAAAATTGAGCGCCGCGCCGCCAATAGTCTTTTTGTTGGGATAAATATCCCACAATACTTCACCGATCGCAAAAATCTTCATAATCCATCTCCTTATATATTGAATGATTCTACTATTTCTTTTACCTTCTCAATGGCATCCTCGGGTATCGGCTCGTCAAAATACGAGAATGAATTTCCCGCAATGCTCTTACCGGTGAGCGTGCGGTACCACAAAAGTCCCATCGCATATCTGCCAAGTCCCTTTGATGTGTGCCATCCGTCACGCCAAAGCGGTGAGAGTCCCGCGCGGTACATCCTTGCCATAAGCTCACCGCACTCAATGATACCAAATGCACCTATATGCTCCGCAACCTCTGCATAGACCTTTTTTACATCCGATATCATATCGAGCATATTCGAGTACGGACTCTTCTCAAACCAAGGATTTCCGTCCTCGTACGACCAAGTCTGATGCAAATATATCTTACACTTCGGCGAGCATTTTCGTACGTACGACACAAGCTCGTCTATATACGGAAAATAAGACTCCTTATCAAACGCAAACGGACTTGACTGCTGCAAGGTGACAATGTCCCATTCTCTGGACAGTATAGCATCCTTTAGCGAAAGCTTTATTTTTGTGTAATCTCCGTTGTATATAAGCTCATAAGCGGGAAATTCGGAAAGCATATTTCTGTAATGCCTTTCAAGCGTACAGCCCCCAATGTAAAGGTCAACGACCTGGATATCCGTGCCGTCCGCTTTTGCGATATCATGCAGATATCTCGTTGCGTCGTGCGAAAAACTGTTTCCGATAGTTAAAACATTCATTGCTTGATCTCCTTTTCGGCAGAATACACCGTCATGGCAACTCCGCTGTCTTTTATAATAATATCTTTAGGGAATCCCAAAAATTTCACCGTCACAAAATAGTCTCCCGCAGCTCCTGAAAGATTTGTTAACTGAATCATATATATCACCCAGAACCAGCTCTCCGGAACAAAGCAATTGACGACGGCGAGCACGACTCCCCATAATACCACAGGCGCGAGAGCTATAAAAATGTAGCCCGACTTATCGTAATGATCGTCACTGCCCGCAAAGGCATATACTCCGGTAAAACCGTATTTCACCTTGCGTGTTCCGCATATCTTCATCGCGGCACCGTGCACAAGCTCATGCAAGATTATGTACACCACCGACAAAACAAGCAGCATCGCAAAACGCAAGCAGTACGCAAGAATGCCCGAGCTCATATCGAAAAGAGCGGTTATCGGAACAACAAAATGTGCCGGCACAGCTAAAACAATAGCTATCACAACGGCAAAGAGATTCACACGAAGCATCATCTTCTTGTCGTTTTGCAAATTTACGGAATATATCTTTTCATAATTTTCGGGCAGAGTCGAAAAAGCTTTCATTTTACCAACTCCTGATACTTTTTGTTTTACTTTATAATTGTATCACACTAAAAATTGCATGTCAACCAAAAGAAAAAATTCAAGCAAAAAGCTTGAATTTCCATTGTTGATTAGCATGACATTTATTCAATGTACGTTTTTATTCTTCTCCACACCCCAATAAGCATAT
>JAZNZQ010000180.1:0-15939 GCA_045595035.1 Eubacteriales bacterium
GTCCACGCCGATATCAAAAGTTTCCGTAACAAGCGATGCAAACCTGTCAAAATCCTATATGACCTACTCTATATCAAGCGGATCAGATGTAGTAATAGGCGGGTATCACTGTGAGCTCGGAGTATTCTATAACACGATAGACGAGGCGTTGTATTGGATATCAACATACAGCTCTTCCCTTTCTTCTATCGGATATTATGCTTTTCCCGCATACATAAACGGAATGTTCAGAGTAAGAATAGGACATTTTCCAAATGAAACATCAGCATCGGAAGCTATAAACAATATATCCGCCGCGCTCGGAGGACAGTCTTTTATTGTTGCAACTCCCTCTGCGTACGGTGTATCCATGGTCAACCCCATGACCGACGAGATACTGTTCGAATACAGTAACGGCGACCATTTTTTCCTCGGACTTGCTCCTATCCAAAAAGGAAGCAGTGAATCGTATATAAAAACGCCGGCAAACAATATTTACAGCGGTGTATTTTGCTACGGAAGATACAAGATCGGTTCTGTTGACGGAGTAACCGTGATCAATCTTTTAAAAATGGAAGAATATATAAAGGGAGTTCTTCCGTGGGAGATCAGCTCAGCATGGCCGATGGAGGTTCAAAAAGCGTTTGCAATAACTACCCGTTCCTTCTCGGTAGCAAACATGAAACGGCATTATAACACTTACGGTTTTGATCTCTGCAACTCCACGCATTGCCAAGCTTATCTCGGGCTTGGACGCACAAACGCAAACGTAATACAAGCGGTATCGTCCACAAAAGACCTTGTACTTCAATATAACAACAAGGTCGTAAGTGCATTTTATTCATCAACAATGGGCGGAGAGACCGTTCTGGCAAGTGAAGCATGGGGAGGTCCGAATCCCGGTCATATCGTCTCACAAAGCACTCCTTGGGAAAACTACGCTAAGGAAGAAAACGGAATCTGGACTAAGGAGGTTTCCCCGAGCGAGCTTTCTTCATATTTAATAAATACACAAGGTCAATCCAACTTAAAATCGGCAATATCAAGCATAAAAATTAACAGCTTTTCCGGCGATACCGACTATGTAAAATCGCTTTCGATCTACGACACATCGGGCAACTCTATAACTCTAAGTAACACAGATACGGTCCGCACAAAGCTCACCAAGTATGTAAGAAGCGCAAACTTTGTTGTCGGGAAAGGAAGTGTTCAACGTACCTACGCTAAGCTCTTAAACGTAAAAATAACCGATAACAGCGGCACGTACGTTCCTCCTACTGTTCAGACTCCCACCACCCCTACAGAACCTCAGAACACCGATCTCCTGCTTGCAAGGCAGTATGTAATGAGTGGATTATATGGACTTATAGAGAATGCATCATCCAGCACAACAACCATAAACTCGAAGGGAACAAAATCCCTTCTCACATCCACGATACTTACTTCCGACGGTTATGCCGTAGGAAATAAAGTTATTATTATGGGCGGTTCGGGCAACTCCTCCTATCGCACTACCGTGACAACAACAAACGGGCCGATAAGCGTAAGTGCGGAGCTTGAGATAATTACCGAAACCATATACGCAAGCAATCCCGAAAATTTTGTCTTCGCAGGAAAAGGTTGGGGACACGGCGTAGGTCTCAGCCAAACAGGAGCGAAGGATCTTGCACTTTTGGGACTGTCTGCACAAACTATACTTCAATCCTATTTCCATGGAACAACGGTTACAGATTTTCACAAATTACCTTGACAATGTAAATTTAATATGATATAATACTCTTTGTGAAAGGGAGTAGCTTCCGTCATTTTTGATGGACACCTGATCGTCAATACAATTTGCTCTTTACTGCAAATTCGGTCACGTGTAGCTTTTTGTTCAAGCAAGACTTTTGCAGTTTTATCGCTGCAAAAGTCTTTTTTAATATTTTTTATAGGAGAGTAGAAAATGAATCACTATCTTAACTCTTCGGACGAAGTAATAAAGGAGCTTGATTCATCTGTTGATGGATTATCCTCGTCCGAAGCGGCAACCCGTCTTGAAAGAAACGGCAAAAACAAGCTTGTTGAAGCAAAAAAAGAATCTTTGATACACAGATTCTTCAAGCAGCTCGCCGAGCCCATGACCATAATTCTTTTGGTCGCTGCAGCAATCTCCGCAGGCGTTGAGATCTACGAAGGTATCCACTCGGGACATATGGGCTTCCCTTCCGACGTTGTCATCATACTCGCAGTCGTCCTTATAAACGCCATCCTCGGCGTATTTCAGGAAAGCAAGGCAGAAAAAGCTATCGAAGCGCTTCAGGAAATGTCCAAAGCGCAGTCAAAGGTCATTCGTGACGGAAAACAGATCAGTATTGCAAGCGAAGACCTCGTTGTAGGTGATATAATCATCCTCGAAGCAGGCGATGCGGTTCCTGCAGACGCTCGAATCATAGAATGTGCTTCCATGAAGATAGAAGAAGCCGCACTTACAGGCGAATCTGTTCCGGTCGACAAAAAGGAAGAATCGCTCAAGGGCGCAGAAAACGGCGAGGTCCCGCTCGGTGACAGAAAGAATATGGTCTTCATGGGATCAACCGTCGTATACGGACGCGGCAAAGCCGTTGTAACCGCGACAGGCATGGATACCGAGATGGGTAAGATCGCAGATGCTCTTGCAAATGCCGAAGAAGGAAAAACCCCTCTTCAGATCAAACTTGCGGGTCTTTCCAAGATACTCACATATCTTGTTATAGGTATCTGTGTTGTAATTTTCATAGTACAGCTCATCCGTGACGGTATCGGTTTTGAACCCATACTTAACTCCTTTATGATCGCTATATCTCTTGCAGTTGCCGCAATTCCCGAGGGTCTTGCGACCGTTGTTACCATCGTTCTCTCTATCGGTGTAACAAACATGTCTAAGAGAAATGCGATAATCCGTAAGCTCACCGCCGTTGAAACTCTCGGCTGTACACAGATCATCTGCTCAGACAAGACAGGTACGCTTACACAGAACAAGATGACCGTTGTAGAGCACTACGGTGACGATGAAGCACTTCTTGCAAATGCTATGTCCCTCTGCTCCGATGCTGAATTCGATACAGAAGCAGGCACGGCAATAGGCGAGCCCACAGAGTGCGCGCTTGTAAACCATGCGGAAAAACTCGGTCTTTCCAAGAATGTTAAGAAGAACGAATTCGTTCGTGTGGGTGAAGTTCCCTTTGATTCTATGAGAAAGATGATGTCCACCGTTCACAAATGTGAAGATTCTTCCCTGATTCAGTTTACAAAGGGCGCTCCCGATGAGATTCTCAAGAGATGTACAAAGGCACTTATCGGTGAAAATATTGTTGAAATGACAGATGCTATCCGCACAGAGATCCTTGCCGCAAACAAAGCAATGGCTGACAAAGCTCTCCGTGTGCTTGCAGCCGCTAAAAAGGACCTCTCGGCAGAACCCTCTGCGTATGACTCCGATACACTTGAAAACGAACTTTGCTTCGTTGGACTTGTCGGTATGATCGACCCTGTTCGTCCCGAAGTTAAGCCCGCTATCGACGAATGCCGCAGTGCGGGAATCCGTCCTATCATGATCACAGGCGACCACAAGGATACAGCCGTTGCTATTGCAATGCAGCTTGGCATCATCGAGTCTGCAGAACAGGCAATCATGGGATCCGAGCTTGACAAATATTCCGACGAAGAATTTGATACACTCGTTGAAAAATACTCGGTATACGCGCGTGTTCAGCCCGAGCACAAGACAAGAATAGTAAATGCTTGGCGTAAAAAAGGCAAGGTTACCGCTATGACCGGCGACGGTGTCAATGACGCTCCCTCCATTAAGAACGCCGATATCGGTGTCGGAATGGGTATCACAGGCACAGACGTTACAAAAAACGTTGCCGATATGATACTTGCCGATGACAACTTTGCTACCATTGTTTCTGCAGTAGGAGAAGGAAGAAGGATCTACGATAACATCCGTAAAGCAATTCAGTTCCTTCTCGCATCCAACCTCTCCGAAGTCCTTACGATATTCTTCGCGACGCTCTTCGGTTTCACGATCTTCGCCCCCGTTCATCTTTTGTGGATAAACCTTATAACAGACTGCTTCCCCGCACTTGCCCTCGGTATGGAAAAGCCGGAAGCAAACGTTATGGAACGTAAGCCCCGTGATTCTAAGGAAGGCATCTTTGCAGGCGGTCTCGGATTCGCAGTTGCTTACCAGGGCGCACTTGTTACTATTATTACAATGGCTTCCTACCTTATCGGCAGATATTGGCTTGCAGATATGTACCACCACGATGCCATAGCCGCAGGTCTTTACTCGGCTGAGGCACTCGGCACAAGCATGGCGTTCCTTACACTTTCGCTTTGCGAGATCTGCCACGCATTCAATATGAGAAGTCTCCACGGCTCTATCTTCAAGATGAAAAATCAGAATATGTGGCTCTGGGGCGCAGGTCTTCTCTCGCTCATCCTTACAACAGTTGTAATCGAGGTTCCCTTCTTGGCTAAGGCATTTGAGCTTGCTCATCTTGATCTCCTCGAGTACGCGATCGCATTTGGTCTTGCAATTCTTATCATTCCGATAGTTGAATTGGTAAAGATCCTTCACAGAGCGATAGATAAAAAGAATCAATAAACAAAAAAGCGAAATGCGCCGATTTTTCGGCGCATTTCTTTTAAGATTTTTCCTAAAAACGATTGAAAAATACATAATTATGTTATATAATATAATGTAATGGTATTTTTCTTTTAAGGAGGAAATAATGCTTAAATCATTTCGCGATTATTTTTTGACATTTTTGATCGCCGGCATCGTATTTGCAATCGTTGTATACTTCATGGTAGGGTTCGTTCTTGACAGCCTGTCGCCTGATTCTCCTGTTGGCCCCGGAGAAACGACCATCGATCCGGGAATAATAGACAGTCCAAGCGACAAAAGCACTTCATTTAACGTCCTTGTAATAGGCACCGACTATCAGCCCGATATTCTTTCGGACTACAGCAAAGAAAAGATCGACAGTCTTTTCCCCGGTAACAACTACGTTTCCGCTATGCCTTCTATAAACTCGGGAATGGGACTTGTTGTGCCTGTTTACCGCGAAGTAAGCGCCGATTCTATAATGCTTTTGCGAGTTGACAAAGAACACAAGGAATTTACTTATACGCCTCTCCCGTCAAATATGGTTTTGACAGTAGGCGGTTCTATGACAACCCTTGGTGAGCTTTTCAACGACAAAGGACTTGATTTTGTTATCGAAAAAGTACACGCGATCACCGGCTTACCGATCGATTACTACGCAACAATAAACATTTCGGCACTTGTACAGATCATCGATATGTTTGACGGAATCTCATATGAGGTTCCCTGTAAGATGCAATATTCCGACCCATCTCAAAGATTAAACATATCTCTTGATGCCGGGCTTCAGACATTGAATGGAAGCCAAGCGGTCGATATGCTTCGATTCAACAATTACACCGACGGTGTCAATACAAGAGCAAAGACTGCACTTTCCTTTGCTAAAGCCATGATCGAAAAAATGACGGGCGTTATGTACGTTTCGAAAATCCCCGAGGCGTACAGCAGAGCCGTTGAAATGGTGCAGACAAACTTTGATGCAAAGGCATTTGCTAACAACCTGAATCTTATCGCAGCATACCCCTCACTTACGGTAAAGGAGCTGAATTACCCCGGAACATACACATCTTCGGGAAATTCCGAGAGTTTTGTTCCCAACATTTCGCAAGCTCTCAAATATTTTGAAAGCTACAAGCGTGATTAAGTATAAAAAAATTTTATGGAGAATATATTATGAACAACACAGAAAAGACAATGGACAAAGTAGTAGCCCTCTGCAAAACACGCGGATTTATATATCCCGGATCCGAGATCTACGGCGGACTTGCAATCTCTTGGGACTACGGCCCCCTCGGCGTTGAATTCAAGAACAACGTCAAAAAGGCATGGTGGAAAAAATTCGTTCAGGAATGCAAATATAATGTAGGCCTTGACAGCGCTATCATTATGAATCCCGAAGCATGGGTCGCATCGGGACACGTGGGTGGCTTCTCCGACCCGCTTATGGACTGCAAGGCGTGCAAGTCGCGTCACCGTGCAGACAAGCTCATTGAGGACTATGTTGCGGCTAACGGACTCTCCGAGAATCCCGCCGGCTGGACAAATGAGCAGATGGCTGAATACATCGCCGAAAAAGGCATCGAATGCCCCGATTGCGGCGCTAAGGACTTTACAGACATCCGTAAGTTCAACCTTATGTTCAAGACATACCAAGGCGTAACCGAGGACTCCAAGAGCGAGCTTTATCTGCGTCCCGAGACAGCTCAGGGTATTTTTGTAAACTTCAAGAACATTGCTCGTACAACGAGAAAGAAGATGCCCTTTGGTGTATGCCAGATCGGTAAATCTTTCAGAAACGAGATCACTCCCGGTAACTTCACATTCCGTACACGTGAGTTTGAGCAGATGGAGCTTGAGTTCTTCTGCAAGCCCGGTACAGACCTTGAATGGTTCGCATTCTGGAAGGACTATTGTGCAAACTTCCTTTACGACCTCGGCATGAAGAAAGAGAATCTTAAGCTTCGTGACCATGATCCGGACGAGCTCTCCTTCTATTCCAAAGCAACAACAGACTTTGAATACCTCTTCCCGTTCGGTTGGGGCGAGCTTTGGGGCATCGCAGACAGAACAGACTACGACCTCACACAGCACGCCAACCACAGCGGAGAAGCAATGGAATTTTTCGATTCTGAAACAAACGAAAAGTACATTCCCTACGTTGTTGAACCGTCTCTCGGCGCTGACCGCGTAGCACTCGCATTCCTTGTTGAAGCATACGACGAGGAAACTATAGGAGAGAACGACACACGTGTTGTTCTTCACTTCCACCCCGCGCTTGCTCCCTTTAAGGCGGCAGTGCTTCCCCTTTCCAAGAAGCTCTCTGAGAAGGCAGGCGAGGTCTATGACGAGCTCTCCAAGTACTTCAACGTTGACTTCGACGATACAGGTTCTATCGGTAAGCGTTACCGCCGCGAGGATGAGATCGGTACTCCCTTCTGCATCACATACGACTTCGAGTCCGAGACAGACGGCTGCGTAACAGTTCGTGACCCTGATACAATGGAACAGGTCAGAATCCCGATCGACTCTCTCAAGGATTACATCGAAAAGGCAATACAGTTCTAAATCACATACAAAAATCGCTCACGTCAAACGTGAGCGATTTTTTCTTGTAGTTTTTCTTTTTCGTGTTCAAAAAATTCGATATCTTTTTCCTCAAGCTCGGTAACGGTGCGGTCAACACGGAAGGTGTTTTCGTCCTTCTTACGGAATTTTATTCGTACATAGAATTTCTCGCCGCAGGCACATTCGGGTATGGCTATCTGCCTTCCCCATTTATATGTAAGCATATCGTTGCAGAGTATCGTTTTATTACACATAGGACATGTAAACGAATGTAATTCCTCATCCTTTTCAGCAACGGAGCGCGAGGGAAATTCCTTAACCATTTTAAGCTTTGCGATCTTGCGCTTGATCTCGACTGCGACGTAATCCTCAAAGCCCTTTTGCATATCAAGATGCAGGCAGACACGCGCGGTGCCGTATGCATCGTTCAAGGCATCATGAGCATCTATAAGTGTTTCGCCGAGCTTTTCCATAGCATCCGAGAGCGCGTGCTGTCTTCCCTCTTTTGCAATCTGTTGATCGTATATCGTCTGAACGTTATACCACTTTGGGAGCCAATCCTCGTCCTCGCCAAAGACAGTCATATTATCCTTTAGCATAGGAATATCGTCCCAACCCCAAATAAGAAATACAAAGTCGGTACCGCACCACTCCTTAAAGCCCGCAAAAGCTTCTTCAAAAGGCAGACCTTCCTTCAGATCCCCTGTTTTGATCTTTGTGAGCTTCGAGACCTTGGAATGCATCTTCTTATAGAATCGCGGAGCTATAAGCACCTTAAAGGTATCGATAATATTAAATTTTTCATCAAGCTTAACAGCTCCGATCTGGATTATCTCACCCTTGAGATATAACGGCTTTTTCCTTGCCTGCTTCATATCCCAGGGCTGATTCCATTCCATATCCAAAACAACGTATTGCATTACAATCTCCGAGATCTATTCTGGTATTCGCTTTGAAGTATGGAGCAGACACCGACGTCAACGAATCTGTTCTTGACAAAAAGATTCTCTCTGCCCATTCCCTCGTATGTCATGCCGCATTTCTCCATCACGCGGCGGCTTTTGTCGTTTCCGCGCATAAATCTTGCCTCGATACGGTGAAGTCCGAGCTTGCAAAAGCCGAAATCCATAACTGCATCACACGCCTCCTTGGCTATCTCCTTGCCCCAATACTCGGGATTAAGAACATATCCAAGCTCACCGATATCATTTCTGCAGTCTATACGTGCAAAACCGCAGGTACCGATCATCTTGGAGTTTTCCTTGAATATGACCGCCCAATCGTAAAAATCACCGACACGGTATTTTGAACCGATGAATTCAAGGTATTGCTTAGTATATCCCGGAGTCGGGTGCGGCTCCCAGGTGAGATATCTTGTAACGTCCTCTCGGTGCGCGTATTCATACATATCATCCTTATCGGATACACGCATACCGCGAAGGATAAGGCGAGGTGTTTCAATAGTAGGTATTTTTGAAAAAATGCGGTATATTATCTCTTTTTTCATTGTCAATTGGGATCGACAAGAAGCTTTACAAGGGAAGAATCGGGGCCGAGAATTACAGTCTTATCCTCACTGCCGAGTGTTGCCTTGAGGGCTTCAAGCGCAAGTGTGAATTCGTAGAAATCCTTCTTATCCTCTGTGTTGTATGCTTCGGCAAGACGTCTCATATATTCTTCTTCGCCCTCTGCCTCAAGCTTTGCCGCCTGTGCATTTGCGTTAGAAACGATAATATTGACCTGTTTATCGACGTCATTTGTAATTATCGACGCCTCGTATTCACCGTCTGCCTTGTACTTTTCAGCCATCTGATTTCGCTCGGAGATCATACGGCTATACACCGCTTGCTCGTTATCCGACGGAAGATCGAGACGCTTGATCTTAACGTCAACCACACGGATACCGTAGACCGTTGTTACGTCGATGAGACTGTTGGTGATACCCTCGTAGATCTCGTTTCTCTCACCCGCGTCATCCTGATTTATAATATCATTCTGCTCAAGAGTGCTAAGAACATTCTTAAGCGTGGTATATGTCGCGGCATCAAGGCGATTCTCTGCCTCACCTATTGTTCCGACTGTCTGGAAAAAGGTAAGCGGATCGTCTATAGCCCAGAGAACGTAGCTGTCTACGGTCATGTTCTTCTTGTCAGCCGTAAAGACCTCGGAGGGGGATATATCGTAGAGCTGAACTGCCTTCGGGAAGCTTCTTATGTTGTCGATAAACGGTATCTTAAAATAGATCCCCGCCTCCGAGACAGTGTTTTCTATTTTCGAGAAACGAACTATACACGCGTGCTCATTCTCACGGACCACGTAGACCGATGAAAGAAGAACAACAACTGCAAGCAATACTACAACAAGGGTAACTGTAAGTCCGATCTTAGCTTTTCTACTCATTGTATTTCTCCTTTCACTTATCAAGTCCCGCAAAATCTTCAAGCGGGAGAAGTTTTTCTGTCGTTCCGTTTGACGCATCTATGTAAAGCTTGACCTCGGGCAGAGTTTCTTTTATCATCTCATAGTACATTCTGACCTTGGTAATTTCGGGATTTTTGCTGTATTCGCTGTACATTGCCTCAAACATTGCTATCTGCTTTACAGCATCGTTTATACGGTTTTGCTTGAGATACTCTGCATTTTGAACGAGCTTATCTGCCTCTGCCTTGGCTTTCGGTATCTCCGAATTCTGATATGCCTTTGCCTGATTTATAACCGTCTCAGCAATCTGCTTTGCCGTCTCGACCGCCTTAAATGCTTCGATCACAGCCGTTGTAGGCGGCTCGCTGTCCTGTATCTTTACATCAAGAAGCATAAGTCCAATGTCGTAAGACAAAAGCTCCTCGGAGACGAGTTCCTTTACCTGTGTCTGTATCTCGCTCTTTCCCGTTGTGAGGACCTTATCGACCTCGGTAGAACCTATAACGTTTCTTATCTGGCTTTGTACAAGATTGGCAATTATCGCATCCGGCTCATATGAACTGAAAAGGTATTTTACAGGGTCGGATATCTTATATTCAACGAAGAAGTCTATATTAACAATGTTGTAGTCACCTGTGATCATTTTGCTCTCGGACTCGACCAGGGACGAATGCTCTCCCTCGGAGCGATATCCAAGCTCGATCTTTTGCGTTACGTTCACGTTGACCTTATATACGTCCTGTATAAAAGGTATCTTGAAATGCATACCTGCATCGTTTACGGTAGTGACCTTTCCAAACGTCGTAACTACCGCTTGCTGCTTGTCGTCGACCGTATACCATGAATTGAAAAGAACGATCAAAACAAGCACAACGATCGCAATTGCGATCACAAGCCCTTTAGATATTTTAGGCAATTGGGGCTTGCTTTTTTTGAATTTGATGTTGTAAGTTCCGTTATCCAAAACAAAAACCTCCCTTGTAAAAATAACAGATACATTATAGCATAAAACAAAGCGTATTTCAATCGAAATTATTTTAATATTTATATGAAAACTATATGATTTTCACAAAAAATATGTTATAATAAATTATATATGTTTTTATAAGAGGTACACTATGTGCGGCTTTGTAGGTTTTGTCGGAAAAATACAAAATAAAAAAGATATAATAGAAAAAATGATGGCTCGTATCATCCATCGCGGTCCCGATATGTCAGGTTCGTATATCGATGATGACGTTGCACTCGGATTCAGGCGCCTCAGCATAATCGACCTGTCTGAGGTAGGCAACCAGCCGATGGTAAGCTCTGACGGAAAGATCGCTGTTGTTTTTAACGGAGAGATATACAATTTTATGGATCTCCGTGCTGCTCTCATAGAAAAAGGACACACCTTTGTAACAAAGGGTGATACGGAAGTCCTTATACACGGATATGAAGAATACGGCGAGAGTCTTGTAGATAAGCTCCGCGGAATGTTCGCTTTTGTAATATACGACAAAGAAAACGACAAGCTCTTCGGCGCCCGTGATTTCTTTGGAATAAAGCCCTTTTACTATACAACCACCGAAACGGGAGAGTTCATCTTCGGCTCGGAGATAAAAAGCTTCCTCGAGCATCCTTCGTTTGTAAAAAAGGTAAACAAGGATGCGCTTCGTCCCTATCTCACCTTCCAATATTCCTCACAGGACGAGACTTTTTTCGAAGGAGTATACAAGCTCCCGCCCGCACATGCATTCACTTACAAAGACGGAAAAATGGAGCTTCGCCGCTATTGGGACATTGATTTCACACACGTTGAAAGAAGCTTTGATGAATATGTTGACCGCATCAATGAAACCATCAAGGAATCTGTAAAGGCGCACAAGATAAGCGACGTTAAGGTCGGTGCATTCCTTTCCGGCGGTGTTGATTCGAGCTATATCACCTCTGCAATGATGCCGGAGGAGTCTTTCTCTGTCGGCTTTACCTTTGATAAGTTCAATGAGACCGATGAGGCAGCAGAGCTTTCAAAGATCCTTGGAATTAAAAACTTCAAAAAAATGATCGAAGCCGACGAGTGCTTCGATGCGTTCTCGGATATACAGTATCACATGGACGAGCCGCAGTCGAACCCCTCATCCGTTCCGCTTTATTTTCTTGCTAAGCTTGCATCAGAACACGTGACCGTGGTTCTCTCGGGTGAAGGCGCCGACGAGATCTTTGCGGGATACGAATGGTACGACGATACTCCATTGGCAAGAAAAATAAAAAAGATACCAGCGCCGATACGCCGCGCTATGGCAAGAATAACAAAGCATCTTCCCTATTTCAAGGGACACGATCTTATAATCAAATGCTCCCCCTGCCCAGAGGATTACTTTATCGGACAGGCACTTGTATTCCATGAGAAAGAGGCAAATGCGGTTCTCAAGCCCGAATACAAGAAGTCTCCAAAGATATCAGACATCACAGGTCCGATATACGCGCGTGTAAAGGACAAGGACGAGCTATCCAAAAAGCAATACCTTGACTTAAATCTTTGGATGCCCGGAGATATTCTTCTAAAGGCAGACAAGATGAGCATGGCGCATTCGCTTGAGCTTCGCGTACCCTTTCTTGACAAGCATGTCATGAAATGCGCCGAAGAGATCCCAAGCAGATACAAGATAAACGGCAAGAACACAAAGTACGTTATGCGCCAGGCGGCCAATAAAACGATTCCCGATGAATGGGCAAACCGCAAGAAGGTCGGTTTCCCCGTTCCGATACGCTATTGGTTAAGAGAAGAAAAATACTATGATCACGTCAAGAAATATTTCACAAGTGACTATGCAAAGGAATTCTTTGACTCCGATGCCATTGTTAAGCTTCTTGACGACCATAAGAATGAAAAAGCAAACAATGCCAGAAAGATCTGGACTCTTTTCACCTTCCTTGTCTGGTACGAAAGATTCTTTATTATAGAAAAATGATGAAAGGATAAAAAATATGCTCGAACTTGATCTTATACCCGTGCTCATCGGCGCCGATCTTAACTGCTACAACGTTGCAAGAGCATTCCATGAGGAATACGGCGTTGTATCCCACGCCTTCGGTAAATATTCGATAGGCGCAACAAAATACACAAAGATCGTAAAATTTCACGCAGTAGAACATCTCGATGACCCCGACATTCTCGTTTCTGTGCTCACAGATTTTGCAAACGAGCACCCGGATTCTACGATGATACTGCTCGGTTGCACGGACGATTACGCGACCTTGCTTATGAAGAATAAAGCGCGTCTTGAGGACAAGTATATTCTCCCCTACATCGACGAGCCGCTTATGAAAATGCTTGTCAGCAAAGCAAATTTCTATCGCATCTGCGACGAATACGGCGTTCCTTACCCCAAGACTGCGATCCTTTCTTCTGATTATACCGAGAGTATGCTTGACGAAACCGAGCTTGGGTTCTCATATCCCTTGATAGTCAAGCCCTCAAGCAGTATCGAATATTGGAAGCACCCCTTTGACGGCATGAAAAAAGTATACGTTGCCGATACAAAAGAAGAAGCGCTTGAGATCGTAAAAACGATATATGCAAGCGGATATTCCGATGAGATGATAATCCAGGATCTTATCCCCGGAGACGATTCCAATATGAACGTCCTTACTGCTTACTCGGACAAGGACGGAAAGGTCAAGATGATGTGTCTCGGACACGTTCTCCTTGAAGAGCACACTCCCAAGGGACTCGGAAACCACGCGGCGATCATTACCGAATACAAGAACGACGTAACAGCTCCCTTCAAGGCGCTGCTTGAGGATCTCGGATATCGCGGTTTTTCGAATTTTGACATCAAATACGACCCGCGCGACGGCTCTATGCGTGTCTTTGAGATCAACTTAAGACAGGGACGCAGCAACTATTACATTACGGCAGCAGGTATCAACATTGCCAAACTTCTGGTCGAGGATTATATTCTCGGACATGAGCTTCCCTACACCGAATGTGAGAACGAGCACTATTGGCACTCTATCCCCACAAAGATCGTATACAAATACGTCAAGAGTGAGGAGCTGAAAAATAAGGTAAAGTCACTTATAAAGCAGAAGAAGGAGTCCTCTTCTCTCCTCTATAAGTACGATCTTTCCTTTAACCCCAAGAGACTCGCATACGTGCTAATACATCTATACCGTCACTTTGAAAAATATAAAAAATACTGTAAATAAGAGGCAAAAATGCAACTGACCGAATTACTTGAAGGACTTGATTATAAAATAAAAGACAACGTTGATATAAGCGCTGTCAATATCGATTGGATATATTGCGACTCGAGAAAGGTCACACTTGATTCCCTTTTTGTGTGCATTTCGGGCGCATTACTTGACGGTCACAATTATGCCCCTCAGGCATACGGATTCGGTTGCAGAGTTTTTGTTGTCGAACGATACATTGTCGACCTGCCTACAGATGCTATCCAAATAAAGACACCCGATACAAGGATAGCACTTGCCTCGATCTCGGGCATATTCTTCGGGCATCCTTCAAAGGAGCTGAAAATAATCGGCATAACCGGAACAAAGGGAAAAACGACCACTGCACAGCTTATTTATCAAACGCTGAATGCCTCGGGTACAAACTGTGCATATATTGGCACGAGCGGAGTTATGTACAATGACGTTTTCAAGCCCTCGCTCAACACGACCCCCGAGAGCTACGACCTGCAGTACTATATGCGTAAGATGGTCGATGGCGGTGTAAAGATACTTGTTATGGAGGTCTCCTCGCAAGCATTGTATCTTAATCGCGTATACGGTGTGGATTTTGATATCTGCGTCTTCACAAATCTTTATCGCGGAGATCACGTTGGCGCGGGAGAGCACCCTTCGTTTGAACATTACCGCGACTCAAAAGCATCCCTATTCCGTAATTTCGGTTGCAGATGTATCGTTTACAATGCCGATGATGAATTTGCCGATCATATGGTAGCAGGCACTGCGACATTGCTTCGAAGCTTTGGAATAAAAAATGATGCACACGTATCGGCAAGTGATATCGCCCTCTATCGGGACGATAAGATCCTCGGAGTCAAATTCAAATGCAATGCATACGGAAGAACGATTCCCGTTACGTTGAACGTTCCGGGGGATTTCAGCGTATACAACGCGCTGTGCGCTATTTCCGTATGTTCTTATTTCGGAGTTGATGCGGCTTTTACGGCAGAGCTTTTGAAAAGTATACTCATAAAAGGCCGTTTTGAAGTCGTAAGCGCGCTTCCCGGGCGCACCTTCGTAATTGACTATGCACACAACGGAAATAGCTTACAGGCCGTTCTTGAGACCCTCAGGCAATATGAGCCGAACAGGATAATATGTCTTTTCGGTTCGGTCGGAGGACGTACACGTCTGCGCCGTCATGAGCTTGGACGTGTTGCAGCTAAGCTTGCAGATCTTACGATAATAACCTCGGACAATCCCGATTTTGAAGCACCCGAAGCAATAATCGATGAAATAGCAAGCAAGTTTGACGAGCAGTCCTCGCCATACGTAAAGATCTCCGACCGTGAAGAAGCGGTAAGATACGCAGTAAACGAAGCCGAGGAAGGAGATATCGTTCTGTTTGCGGGCAAGGGTCACGAAGACTATCAACTCATTTGCGGAAAAAAGGTTCCCTTCTCGGAAAAAGAGATCATACTTTCCGAATCCGCAAAAATTCTTGAAGATAATAAAATCAGTGTATAATAGAAAACACCTTTGCATTTTGCAAAGGTGTTTTCTATTATATGAACTAACACAAGACGAAATTAAAGTTAAATACTATTTTATTTTATACTTTAGGCAGGTAGAAACTCCAGCGAGATCACTATTAACATATGTTCTATAGTTGGAAAGATAACTTGTGACTTTAACAGTATAACTCTTTCTTTTTATAGAAGGCACTTCAGAAAAGACTTTAAAAGAAGCGCCAGGTTTTAACCCATACCAATAATCTACAACTCTGCCTGTTGTTGCATCAATTACATGTACGTCAAATCTAAGATAGTCCTTTAAACGCAATCCAGCAAATCTTTGATTATTTAATTTTTCTGTATTCCAAAAACAATCAATTGTAAGCTTTTTTCCGTTCTTTACAGAATAGTAATATTCAATGTTATAGGTACTCTTGCCTGCCTTTTTTCCAACATAATTGTATTCTATACAATCATATTTTTTGTTTAAAGACGCGGCTGATGTTTCTATGCTAAAAAAAGCAAACATAGAAAACATCATAATAAGAACCATGCTTAATGATATTATTTTTTTACAAAGTATCATGTCATTTCCTTTCTCGTCCTGTGTCAATACTATTATATACTACTTTATACGAAAAGTCAATA
>JAZNZQ010000181.1:0-2392 GCA_045595035.1 Eubacteriales bacterium
TAAGACTTGAGAGCGAATTGCGTAAAAGGTCAAAATATCCCGCCTTCTTGTCTCGGTATTCGCGCATCATCCTCTGCACGAGCGCACCGACAAATCCGTCACCGTCGTGATAAGATGAAAGCGTGATATCGCTGTCAATGCAAAACTCGCTCGAATACCGACCGACAAGCTCGGCAAAGCTCCCGACCTGCGAAAAAGATCCACCCATAAACTGCGGCAAAAACATACAGTTTACAACACAGAATTCACTCTCATCCGATAGCTTTCTGTACTTGTGAGAGCAGTTGAGGTCGATAAAAAAGTAGTCCCCCTCGGAAAGTATCATCGTGCGGTCGTTTATCGTATGCTCGGCTCTGCCCTTGAGCACGTATACAAACTCAAAAAATGGATGGCTGTGCATCTCGGACGAATCAGAATCACAGGTCTGCATAATAAAAAGCTCACGGCGAAGTGCTATTCCCAACGATTCTATAGTTCCCATATTACCTCACTTAAAAACAGACCATATTTTATTTAAAAACCACTATTGAATTCATTATACTACAGTGATATAATCAAGTCAACAAAATCTTTTTTCGGAGGTAAAAAATGAACACAAATGCAAAATGGATAACATCACCCAAGGAGCTTGGTGAGCTATGCCCCGATTTCAGAAAAAGCTTCGAGTCAAAGAAAAAGATCGCACGCGCCGAAGCATGTGTCACCGCGCTCGGCATGTATAACCTTTACATAAACGGCAAGAAGGTAGAAAACTATCTTTTTGCCCCCGGATATACCTCTTACGCCAACCGCGTACAGTTTCAGAGATATGATATCACAGACTATCTCTCGGACGAAAACGACATCTCTGTCCTCACGGCAAAGGGCTGGTGCTACAGTGCGATCGGCACACCTCCAAGACCCGCAGTCACAACCGGAAAGATATGCATTCTCGCATCCTTTGAGATAACATATGAGGACGGTGAGAAGGAGATCATTGCGACCGACGAGACCTGGGAGGTATGGTCCTCGCGCCTACTCTTCTCCGAGCACTACAACGGGGAGATCATCGACCCTACAGCTACCCTTTTCTTCATCGGAGACGCAGCGATCTCCACAGACAATAAGCCATCCGTCGTCGAGCAGGTCGGCGAATTTGTCACAGAACGCGAGCGCGTATATCCCTGTGAGTATATCGTGACTCCCAAGGGCGAGCGCGTCATCGACTTCGGACAGAATCTTGCGGGTTACGTCGAGGTAAAAATAAAAGGCAAGGCAGGCGAGCGCGTTGTACTCTCCCACGCCGAGATACTTGATCGCGACGGTAACTTCTATACAGACAATCTTCGCAGCGCAAAAGCGCTTATGAGCTATACTCTCACGGGTGAGGAGCAGATACTCAAGCCCATATTCAACTTTCAAGGGTACAGATACGTGCGTCTTGACGAGTATCCCTTTGAGGAGGTCGACCTTGAGTGCTTCACCTCTGTTGCAGTCTACTCCGATATTAAGAGAACAGGCCGCTTCGAGTGCGGACACGCAAAGCTTAATCAGCTCTACTCCAACACGGTATGGGGTCAGCGCTCCAACTTTGTTGACGTTCCCACAGACTGCCCTCAGCGCGACGAGCGACTCGGCTGGACGGGAGATGCAAACGTATTCTGCAAAACCGCGGCAATAAACTACGACGTTGAAAAATTCTTTACGAAATGGCTCGGTGACGTTGCGCTCGAACAGCTTGATAACGGCGGTGTCAAGGGGGTAGTTCCCGGTTGCGGTGTAAACGGTCAGCGTTGTTCCACCGTTTGGGGCGACGTTGCGGTAAACGCTCCATGGGAGATGTACCTCGCATACGGAAACACCGAGACCCTTCGCGCACAATTCCCCATGATGAAAAAATGGGTAGAATATATGCATAATGCGGGAGACGAGGAATACCTATGGCTCGGCGGCAACCATTACGGAGACTGGCTCGCGATGGATGCGGGCTACGGTATATACGTCGGCGCAACGCAGACCGACTTTCTTGCCTCCGCATTCTTCTCCCATATGGCAAAGATATGTGCCAAGGCAGCAAGAGCGCTCGGTGAGGACCCGACCTACTTCGAGGACCTCGCCGCAAAGGTAAGAGCGAAATTCAGAGAGACATTCATGCGAGACGGTATGCCGATCGTCCTTCCCGCGTATAACGCTCTTGCGACCGACAGAAAGGTAAACAACCTCACTCAGACCGCCATAACGCTCATTCTCTACATCGGACTCTATGAAGAAAATGAAAAAGAAGCGCTTATAAACAAGCTTGTTGAGCTTATAAAGGACAACGGGGGATGCATGACGACCGGCTTTGTCGGCACACCCTTCATCCTTCACGCGCTCTCCGACCACGGCCGAGAGGACGTTGCATTCGATCTTC
>JAZNZQ010000182.1:0-4517 GCA_045595035.1 Eubacteriales bacterium
CGTTCGTGTGACGGATAGCATCGAGAATGGACGTCTTACCGTGGTCAACGTGACCCATAACGCAAACGACGGGGTCGCGGGACTTGAGTGTCTCTGCCGCATCCTCGGACTCGTCAAAGAGCTTCTCTTCTATTGTAACTACAACTTCCTTTGTAGCGATAGCGCCAAGCTCATCGGCAACAAGGAAGGCAGTGTCGTAATCGATAACCTGGTTAACGCTTGCCATAACTCCCATAAGCATAAGCTTCTTTATGACCTCGGAAGCCGTTATCTTAAGGCGTGCGGCAAGATCTCCTACAGTGATCTCCTCGGGAATGGTTATCTGAAGCGGCTGCTTCTTTGCACGCTCAACGCCCTGCTTACGAAGCTTCTCCATAGCCATACGCTCTTTTTCCTTCTCGCGGCTGTATGCATCGCGGGAGTTCTGCTTCTTAAGCTTCTGGCGCTCGGATGCATGATCGTTCATGCCCGCGTCGGATGCAAACTGCTCAAGGCGTTCATCGTACTTGGAAAGATCGACGCTCGAGCTTCTTGTATCAACGACACGTGTAGCTCCTCTCGGCTTCTCCTCGCCGGGAGCTGTTGTACCGCGCACGATGGGCTTTGCCTGAAACTTGGGATAGGACGGCCCCTGATTCTCGTCGCGCTTATCACGTCCGAATCTGTTGTTATTGTTGTTTTGGAAGCGATCGTTCGGCTTCTGACCTCTGTTGTCGAAGCGGTTGTCTCTGTTGTTATTGTTATAGGGACGCTCGCCCGCAGGTCTCTGTCCGCCAAAACGATCCTGACCCTGAGGACGGTTGCCCTGTCCTGCGGGACGGTCAAATCTGTTATTCTGTCCCTGCGCTCTTGTGTCGTTCGGGCGCTGAGCGAATCTGTCTTGTCCCTGAGGACGGTTACCCTGGGGAGCCGCGGGCTTTTGCTCGGGCTTTCTCTCTGCCGCCTTGGGAGCGGGAGCCGCCTCGGGTTTCTTCTCCTCTTTCTTGGGAGCAGGAGCTGCTTCCTTCTTTTCTTCCTTCTCAGGCGCAGGTGCGGGAGCCGCTTCCTGCTTTTCTTCCTTCTTGGGAGCGGGAGCTTCCTCCTCCTTCTCCACAGCAGAAGCGATCTTTATCTTACCCGAGAGGTAATCATCAATATTTTTTATCTGATTTGCCTTTGTCATTTCATTTATGAGCATGCCGAACTCGATCGCCTCAAGCGTTGTCTGCGACTTGCCCTCTATGTTGATCTTTGCAAGAGCGTCAATTACGACCTTGCTCTTTACGTTAAAATCCTTTGCTATCTGATTTACACGAAATTGAGAATTCTGTGCCATAGTTATCTCCGTTTATCAAAGTCTCGCCGACTCGATTTCCTTTCTCTCGAAATTTTTGCCGTTATCACATGGATTTATAAGATAAAAACGATTACGTTTGATTCTGTGACTCGGGCAAAAGGTTTATCACAGCCCGGCTCATTTCATTGTCGGTCACGGCAACTGCCGCCACCATGCTCCCCTTCTTCCCTATTGCGTGAGCAAGCTCTTCCTGAGATAGGGGGATCTTTTCTTTTTTTACTTTATAATAAAGGCATTTGTCACTAAGCTTCTTGTGCGTATTCTCCGACACATCAGAGGCCTCGAGCACGAGGTGTACCTTTTTGGCGGGTTTGTTCTCGGGAAGCGCCAGACAGACTCCGTCGCATCCGATGACTATCTTTCTCGCCCTTGCGCACATTCCTATCATAAGTGCAAGCTTTTTTGTACCGTCAAGAGCTTCACTCACCGCGCCTCAACTCCTCTTCCATCTTAGAATAGAGCTCGTCGGAGATATCACATTCGAGCGTACGCTCTATGCGCTTGCTCCTCTTTGCCTTAGCGAGGCAGGCAGGATCCTTGCAGATATACGCACCGCGTCCCGACTTCTTTCCGGTAAGATCGAGCGATATCTCCCCCTCGGGGCTTCGTACCACTCTTATAAGCGTGCTCTTGGGGTATCTTTCGTTACAGCCCATACACTGTCTTTCGGGTATCTTTTTCTGCTTCTGCATGCCTTATATCACCTTACTCTGTCTTAATATCTATCTTATAGCCGGTAAGTCTTGCGGCAAGGCGGGCGTTCTGTCCTTCCTTACCGATTGCAAGCGAGAGCTGATCGGGCTCTACTATTACCTTACAGCTTCTCTCGCCCTCAAAGGTTACCGAAATAACGTTTGCGGGAGAAAGCGCCGCCGCGACGTACTCCTCGGGGATCTCTGAATACTTGATTATGTCTATCTTCTCGCCGCGAAGCTCCTCTGTTATGCTCGAAATTCTCATACGGTAGTTACCGATACAAGCACCGACTGCATCAACGTCGGGATCGCGCGATACGACTGCGATCTTTGTTCTTGAGCCCGCCTCGCGGGATACGCCCTTGACAAGCACTATGCCGTCTGCGATCTCGGGGATCTCAAGCTCGAAAAGTCGCTTTACAAGTCCGGGATGAACACGTGAAAGTGTTACGAGCGGGCCCTTGAGCGATTCCTTTCTTACCTCTGTTACGAAGACCTTTACCTTGTCTCCGACAAAAAATGTCTCGCCGGGGATCTGCTCACCTGCGATAAGAACCGCTTCGCTTGTGCCTGTGTCAAGCACTATGTTGCCGTTTCCGATATCTGTCTTTGTAACGGTCGCGGTGATGATCTCCTCGTGCTTATCCTCATATTCCTTTATCATCATGCTTCTCTCCGCCTCGCGGATACCCTGAATGATGACCTGCTTTGCCGCCTGAGCACTAAGACGTCTGAAATTCTTGGTTTTCAGCTCGGTCTCGATGATCTTGCCGAGGTTGTGTCTCTTATTTATCGAGCGCGCCTCCTCAAGAGAGATCTCGGTGTAGGGGTTTTCAACCACCTCAACGACCGTTTTCTGCTGGAATACGCGTACCTGCTTCTTTTCGGGGTCGATAGCAACTCTTACGTTGCTGTTGCCGTCCTGTTCCTTTTTGTATGCGCTTACAAGTGCTGCCTCGATCTTTTCGAGCATGTATTCCTTCGGAATGCCCTTTTCCTTCTCAAGCAGCTCAAGTGCTACGAAAAACTCGCTGTTCATTTTTCCTTTTTACCGTCCTTCTTATTTAATCGAAATTATATACCGTTTTGATCTGTGCTATCTTGCTCATCTCGAATGCGACAAGCTCGCCTTCGATATCAAGCGTCACACTCTTTTTGTCACCGTCGGCAAGAATGCCCGTAACGCTCTTTTTGCCGTCGATAGGCGCGTAGAATCTTATCTCCACGTCCCATCCGAGACATGCATCGATATGCGCTTCGGTCTTGATCTCGCGCTCGATGCCGGGTGAGGATACCTCAAGGTGATACGCCTGCTCGATCGGGTCGATCTCGTCGAGTATCGGGTCGATAGCCCTGTGTACCTTCTCGCAATCGTTTATCGTGATCCCCTCTTCGGAATCGATCGTGATGCGAAGATACCACTCGGAGCCCTCTTTTACAAACTCAACGTCCCAAAGCATGTATCCGAGTTCTTCCACTGTAGGAGAGATACCCTCGGTCACTACTCTTACGACGTTCTTTCCGGAACCCTTCATTTCGTAAAAACTCCTTTTTTCAAAAATCAGAGAGTGGGCGAAAACCCACTCTCCTAACTTTACTTTATCCTACTATAGCATAGTGTATCACAACTTATAACAAATTGCAAGACCTTTTTTAAATATTTTCCTCTTCTTTTACCGCAATAAGCTCATTTGCATAGGGCAAGCTCATTATCATATCGCAAAAATCGTGCCACTCGGCAAGCTTATGGTGGCGGCGCGCGTAGTAGATGCCGATGAGATTCTCGTAGTTGAGAGTCACCGTACGCATCTGATTGTAGCTCGAAGGAAGAAGCTGTATCATGTTGTACCAATTCGCCTTATCCTTCGTCTCGACAAAAGCAAGACGCTCCTCTTCAAGCACGGCAATAAGCGAGTCAAGAGCGGCGAGCGCACGGTCGGTCATATGGTCGTGGCTGAAATCGTCAAGCTCGAATGGCTTGGAATGTATCTTGTGCATCGTGCTTGTCGAGTTTGCGACGGTCGCGACCTTGTAAGTGTCAAACTCCTTCCACCAATAAAGGGGCGCCGTGATATCGACAGACACGAATATCTGACGGATGAACTTTCTGTGGTCGCTTCCCGCGTGGCAGAGCTTCTTTGCAAGCTTCAGGTCATTCTCACCGAATATGAAATTGCCCGCCTCGTCGTAGTAGCTGTCCATCTTGTCCCAACTGTTCATGGGATTTCTCGCACCGCGAATGGCATTTTCAAAATTCATTACCGAAATACGTTCTGTCTTTATCATTTTCAATCCTCCGGCTTCTTCTTTTCTTCTATTTTATCATATATATACGTCTTTGAAAAGAGTTTTTTGAAAATCTTCTGTTTTCGGCAGTGGGAAATTTGTATCGGTGCACACCTATGCCTTCTCCGGCGGAGAAGGTGTCACGAAGTGACGGATGAGGAGAGCGAGGTCTGTATATCGCAAATACGATAACGAACTCC
>JAZNZQ010000183.1:0-2974 GCA_045595035.1 Eubacteriales bacterium
GTGATGATCAAAAACACTATTCCTGCAGTTTTAGCTCTGCTCTCCAAGCAACACACCTCCACTCATCATACACATTAATTTTATCATCAAAATTTGTACTTTATGTTAACGATTCTCATAAATATCACGAAAAACGGCTCAAATCGGGGATTATCACTAAAAAACTTTTCCCAATACTATTGCATTGTATGCACGAATGTTGTATAATGAAAATAATATATTTACAAGAAAGGTAGTGTGATAAACAGTATGGGCGATTCCCCTGCCCCATCCTTGGCGCACCGATGTATGCCCCGAAGATGTGTTCTGCTTCCTCGCTTTATCAGAAGAACCGAAAAGCCGGCTCCCGTGATGATCGAAGCAGCAGACCCCTGTGAGCCGCCGTAGCGTAGACGGATGTTTTTTTCAAAGCATTATATCTGCTACATTAAATTTACGGAGGATCACTCATTTATGTTAGACGGCGACAGTACAATATCAATTGTATTTTTAGTTATACTTATTGCTTTATCGGCATTTTTCTCAGCAACCGAAACGGCGTTTTTGTCCTTCAACAAGGTCAAAATGAACACAGCCGCACAGGACGGTAATAAAAAGGCTCAGAAGATACTTGATCTTTATGACAAGTATGACAAGCTAATCTCGACCATTCTTATCGGCAACAATATAGTAAATATCGCGGCTTCTTCCATTGCAACCGTGCTTCTCGTTGAAACCTGGAAGATAAAGAACGGCGCAACCATCGCAACTCTTGCGATGACCTTGATCGTTCTCATCTGCGGTGAGATCACGCCTAAGAGAATTGCCAAGGAAGCACCCGATAAAATAACTTTTGCAACCTACCCCTTTATAAAGTTTTTGACAGTTATACTCACACCTCTTTCGTTCCTGCTCAACCTCTGGCAGAAGCTTGTTGCCAGAATTTTCAAGGCGGAAGAGGATACAGGTCTGACCGAAGACGAGCTTATCACGATCGTTGACGAGGCTCAGCTTGACGGCGGTATTGACGAGGATGAGGGTGAGCTCATCCGTTCCGCTATCGAATTCAACGACGTTGAGGTTCGTGATATCACGACTCCCAGAGTCGACGTTTCTGCAGTTCCTGCAAGCGCGACCACCGAGGAGATCGCTGCCGTGTTCTACGAAACGGGATACTCAAGACTTCCCGTATATGACGGCACGGTGGACAACATCATAGGTATTCTTCACGAAAAGGACTTCTATTATATGCGCCACAAGGGCGCGTCAAACTTCAAGTCCGCAATGGGCAAGGCAGTTTACGTTTCCGAGCACGTACAGATATCAGACCTTCTCAAGAAATTCCAGCTTGAAAAAGCGCATATGGCGGTCGTTCTTGACGATTTTGGCGGAACTCTCGGCATTTGTACGCTTGAAGACATCATCGAGGAGCTTGTCGGTGATATCTGGGACGAGCACGACGAGATAGTCGAGCAGTTCAAGCCCGAGGGTGAGGATAGCTTCATAGTTGACGCCTCTGCGCGTGCGCTTGATATGTTTGAGCGCTTCGACGTTGAGCCCGATGATGACGCAGACCTTCCCCAGACCGTAAACGGATGGATACTCAAGGAGCTCGGACATCTTCCCGAGCCCGGCGAAAGCTTTGTTTACAAAAATCTTCTCGTTGAGGTAACCAATTCGGACGAAAAGATCGTTGAAGAAGCGCGCATCACCATTCTTAAGGATGATGCCGACAAAAAGGACGATCCCGATGCGGACGAAAAGGTTGAAGCAAAATAAACGTGTAGCGCCACGGCATTTGCCGTGGCGTTTCTTTTTATAAATCTATTGATAAATATGCTCGCTTGTGATAGAATAATATTTATAGGAAGATTTTATTATACGAGGCGTTATATGGCTACGGTAAAGGTCAATACTTCAGAAATAAAAGCTGCGGAAAAAAAGCTTCGCGCAGGCGACGAGGTGCTACTCACGGGTTACATATATACCGCAAGAGATGCCGCACACAAAAGAATAGCTGAGCTTCTCGACAACGGCAAGTCCTTGCCGTTTGAGCTTGACGGAGCAACCGTATATTACGCAGGACCGACTCCTGCAAGAGAAAACTCAGTTATCGGCTCGTGCGGACCTACCACCTCGTCGAGAATGGACAAATTTACTCCGCGGCTCCTCTCTCTCGGTCTCTCCTGTATGATCGGAAAGGGCGAACGAAGCGCAGAGGTGTGCAAAAGCATCTGCGAAAACGGCGCGGTTTATCTGTGTGCCATAGGCGGAGCAGGTGCGCTTATCGCAAAGTGCATCAAAAGTCTTGAGGTCATCGCCTTTGACGAGCTTGGCTGCGAGTCTGTCAAGCGTCTTTACGTCGAAGATCTGCCGCTTATTTGCGCGATCGACTGTCAGGGAAATAACCTGTATAAGAGAGACTAAAAATGAAGAATAATACGTTATCGACAATAGGCGAAAGAATAAAGAGACTTCGCCTTATGAAAAATATGACCCAGGCAGAGCTTGCGGGAAATGATATTACCCGAAATATGCTCAGCCGTATTGAAACGGGTGCCGCACTTCCCTCTCTGCCCACCCTTGTCGCCATAGCTGAGCGGCTTGAGGTGCCTGCAGGCATTCTGCTTGAGGAAAGCGTTTACTTCGACTATCTTCGCGCAGAGCTTGTCCGCGAGGCGCTTGCTTTTATGAAGGAGGGCGAATACTCGAGGGCCATTGAGCTTATAATGACGTCGGGTGTTCACGGAGACGAGATACAACTGCTCATAATCGAATGCGATCTCGCTTTGGCAAGAGAGCTTTCCGCAAAGGCAAGGTACAGAGAAGCCGCAGCTCATCTTACAGACGCAGTTAACAAAAGCCAAAGCACCGTTTATTCTACAGCAGGAAGCGCGTACATAGCAAACCTATATCTCTCCCTCGCGCATCGGGTTGGAAAATCACTCGGAAATCAATCCGAGTCCCCTCTCCCTCCCCCTGATTTTGACAAGTA
>JAZNZQ010000184.1:0-4430 GCA_045595035.1 Eubacteriales bacterium
TATTCGATGGCAAGAGCGCTCTGGGATAAGACGAGCGAATTTGAGAATGTCGCACGCGATTATTTTGATACCTCCTTTGACCGCGATGCCGACAAGGTGAGAGAGAGCATGAAGTTGCTTTCCGAAATAAACGATTCGGGAGAATCTGACAGAAATGAAAAGATAATTGCAAAAATAAATGAAATACTTCCGCTTGTAAGAGAGAATTACTGCCGCGAGACCGACGAGTGCTACCACATGTCGTGGGCATATCTCTACCGCTGCCTTGAGCTTTGGAAGATCATCGCAGAGGGACGTATCCTCTTTGAATCGGGTGATACCGACGGAGCACAGAAGAAGTACGACGAGTGCTGCAAGTACGTTATCGCAGTCGAGGACGAGGTCCAGCGCGGATTTGACGGATATCAGTATGTACACGATATCCTTAAGGGCAGAAGACTCGGACTTATTAATAAATATTGATATATAGGAGAATAAAAATGAGAATAGTTCTTGGAAAGATCGGAGAAAATCCGACAGTAAATTATGCGGTATGCGAGTTTGCCAAATATCTTAAAAAAATTGACCGCACGCTCACAGTTGACGAGCGCACGTATCCTTCGTATGACGAGAAGATCGAAAAGGTAATATTTATCGGTCTGCTCGAAGATAGGGAGGCGGCTGACGACCGCGTTATGATAAACGTCAAAGACGGTGCGGGATACATCACCGGCTCGAATAATCGTTCGGTGCTCTTTGCCGTGTACCGTGCGCTTGAAGCGCTTGGCTGCAAATGGGTACGTCCGAGTGTTGACGGAGAGTTCATACCTAAGAAAAAGCTTGAGGCGCGCGACTTTAACCTCGAGCTTGACCACACTCCTCCTTACCGTCATCGCGGTATCTGCATCGAGGGCGCGAATACGTACGAGAATGCGTTTAACATGATAGAGTGGATGCCAAAGGTAGGACTCAACGAATATTTTATGCAGTTCCATATTCCTTACGCATTCTTTGAGCGTTGGTATACACATCACGAGGACGGCGCAGCGCCCTTTACACCCGAGGATGCGATATACGTAGGAAAACGCCTTGACGAGGAGATAAAGCTCCGCGGATTCAAGTATCAGAAGGTCGGTCACGGATGGACATATCCGCTCGTGGGCAAAAAGGGATACGGATGGTACAAGTATGAGGAGGAGATACCCGCCGACGTTAAGGCGATGTTTGCTGAAATAAACGGCGAGCGCGAGGTGTGGCACGGAAGTCTCTTTGACACCAACCTTTGCTATTCCAACCCCGACGTAAGAAAGAGATTTATTTCAAATATAGTTGATTATTGCGAGGAGAATCCCGCGGTAGATTACATCCATTTCTGGCTTGCCGATGCAAAGAACAACCAGTGCGAGTGCTCCGAGTGTCAGAAGATGCGTCCCGCTGACTACTATGTAATGATGCTCAACGAGCTTGATGAGATGCTCACGGCAAAGGGGATCAAGACAAAGATAGTCTTCCTTATCTACTTTGAGCTTCTTTGGGCACCCGAGAAAGAGAAAATAAAGAATCGGGACCGCTTTGTGCTTATGTTTGCTCCTATCTCGCGCTCTTATACTGAGGCGTACACCGATGCGCTCACCGATGAAGCGGTCGAGTTTGATCCCTACGTGAGAAACAAGATAACCCTTCCCGCAGAGGTAAACAAGAACGTTTATGCGCTCAGATCCTGGCAGAAGAATTTCGACGGAGAATCCTTCCTCTTTGACTACCACGTGATGTGGGATTTCCAGATCGATGCGGGTTGCTACAGAAATGCACGCGTTCTTCACGAGGATATGAAAAATCTCGACAAGCTCGGACTTGACGGAATGGTCTCCTGCCAGCTCCAGAGAGTATCTGCTCCCACATGCCTTTCCACCTATTCGATGGCAAGAGCGCTCTGGGATAAGACGAGCGAATTCGAGACTGTTGCAAAGGATTATTTCACCATCTCCTTTGACCGCGATGCCGAGAAGGTCGAGGCGTATATGAGTGCGCTTTCCGAGATAAACGATTCGGATGATGCCGACAAGTACGATAAGCTTATCGCTAAGATAAACGAAACACTGCCCATGATAAAGGCAAATTACGAGCGTGATACCGACGAGTGCTACCACATGTCGTGGGCATATCTGCTCCGTCATGCAGAGCTTTGGATACTCATAGCAGAGGCATTCAAGGTCAAGGACGATGAGGCGGCGCGTGATGAAAAGTATCAGGCATGCTGCGATTATATCAACTCTGTCGAAGAAGAGGTGCAGCGCGGATTTGACGGCTGGCAGTATATCTACGATGTCCTCAAGAAGAGAATAGGCCTTTTCCCGAAAAAGAAATAATGGGGTGCGAAAATGAGAATAGTTATCGGAAAGATCGGCAAGAGCGAAACCGTACGCTTTGCCGTGGACGAGCTTGTCCGTTATCTTAAGAAAATAGACAGAACTCTTATGATAGACCGCCGCAATTATGCGGTATATAACGGTGATGTAGATAATATCATCTTTGTCGGAATGAAGAACGAGAGCGCTGACGAGCTTGACAGGATCGAGGTCAAGATAAAGAACGGCGCGGGATACATCAGCGGCTCGAATGAGCGTTCGGTGCTTATCGCGGTCTACAAGACGCTCGAAGCACTTGGTTGCAAGTGGGTGCGCCCGAGCGATGACGGAGAATTTATTCCCGAAAGGGCACTTGAGAGAGCCGATCTTACTGTTGATATCGAGCACACTCCCTCCTACCGTCACCGCGGCATCTGCCTTGAAGGGGCAAATACATACGAAAACGTGTACGATATTATAAATTGGCTCCCGAAGGTGGGTATGAACGAGTATTTTATTCAGTTCCACATCCCGTTTTCGTTTTTCAAGCGCTGGTACAGAGAGCATGACGACGGTGCGGGTGAGGTCACGATCGAAGATACAGTGCATCTTACAGAAAACCTTGAGGATGAGATCAAGCTTCGCGGACTCACCTATCATAAGGTCGGTCACGGCTGGACATATCCGCTTATCGGGGATCTCGGCTCTGGCTGGACCGATTTTGACTACAGCGACAGTATCCCCACCGACGTAAAGGAGCTGTTTGCCGAGGTCGACGGAAAGAGAGACGTATGGAAGGGAAGTCTTTTTGACACGAACCTTTGCTATTCGAACCCCGAGGCGAGAAGAAGATTCATCGACGGAGTTGTCGGTTATTGTAAGAGCAATCCCCACGTTGACTACGTTCACTTTTGGCTTGCCGATGCGATGAACAATCATTGCGAGTGCGAGAACTGCAAGAAGATGGCGCCTGTCGATTGGTACGTTATGATGCTCAATGAGCTTGATGAACGTCTTACGGCAGAGGGACTTGCTACCAAGGTCGTTTTCCTTCTCTATCTCGAGCTTCTCTGGACTTCCGAGTTTTGCGAGATAAAGAATCCCGACCGCTTTACAATGATGTTCGCCCCTATCACCCGCTCCTATACAGAGACCTACGTCGAGGGGATGACGGGCAAGGAGGAGGCAGTTCCCGCTTATGAGAGAAACAAGATCGTGCTTCCTCGTGAAGTAGACAAGAATCTTGCTTTCCTTCGCGCTTGGCAAAAGAAGTTTACGGGAGATTCGTTTGTGTTCGATTATCACATTATGTGGGATTATGCGATCGATGCCGGATCTTACCGTATCGCGCGCGTGGTTCACGATGATATGAAGAATCTTGACAAGATCGGGCTTGACGGAATGATGAGCTGTCAGATACACCGTGTGTTCGTTCCTACCTGCTTGCCGACGTATGCTATGACAAGAGCGCTCTGGGATAAGACGAGTGATTTTGATGCTGTCTCACGCGAGTATTTCGCTATATCGTTTGACCGCGATGGGGAAAAGGTCGAAAAATACCTGAAGACACTTTCGGCTATATACGATTCCGCCGACAAGGACAAGTATGAGAAGGTCATAGCAGAGATAGATGCTATGCTTCCTGTCATAGAAAAGAATATGGTAAAGGCGCAAAACGATGAAAAATTCGAGATGTCGTGGAAGTACCTCTACCATCACGCAAAGCTCTGGGTGCTCATCTGCGAGGCGTTTATCGCAAAAAGAGATGGAGATGCCGAGACGGCTATGGCAAAATACGAGGAGTGCCGCGCATACGTTAAGGCGTGCGAGAGCGAGGTGCAGAAGGGTATGGACGTGTACAAATACCTCAACGCAACGCTCAACAGTAAGCTGGGACTTCTTGAAAAAGGAAAGCTGATAGTCAACCGCGACGCTGATTCTGATTAAAAAATACAAAAGGTTGTTTTGTGTATGCAGAACAACCTTTGTTTTTTGTACGATGTATACAATAATATGTACAAATGTCAATAAATGCTTGTTTTTCAATACTGTTTATGTTATACTGTGTATAATGGCTATAGTATTTTATAAAAACATAAATAT
>JAZNZQ010000185.1:0-3635 GCA_045595035.1 Eubacteriales bacterium
ATTGGACTGGTATATCTCCACCTCGATGCCGTGTCCTGCGGCGTTTTCACGTACCGCGCGGCAGAGCTCGGTGTAGTTCTGTGCTCCATACATGTCGGGCTCTCTTATGCCGAGCATATTTATGTTAGGTCCGTTTATGACGAGTAATTTCATTTTCATTCTCCTAAGTAATCCGTGCCGTATCTAGTAGTGAGCATATCGGCTATGACAAGTGCCGTGACGGCATCGACCACAACGCGCGCGCGGTGAACGATGGCGGGGTCGTGGCGCCCTTCTATCACAAGCTTTTCTTCCGTCTTATTTATATAGTCGACCGTGTCCTGCGCCTTGTATATCGACGGGGTCGGCTTGATCGCGCATCTGAAGACGATGGGCATGCCGTTTGTGATACCGCCCTGGATACCGCCGCTGTTGTTGGTCGCGGTGACGATCCTTTCACCGAGAAGCCCAAAGGGATCGTTTGCACAGCTTCCCTTCATATCGGCTATAGCAAAGCCCGCGCCGAATTCGACCCCCTTGACTGCAGGTATCGAAAAGAGCGCGTGGGAGAGCATTCCCTCGAGAGTATCGAACCACGGCTCGCCGACACCCGCGGGCATACCGACGACCGCGCACTCGAGCACGCCGCCGACCGAATCGCCCTCATCTGCCGCCGCCTCTATTCTCTCTCTCATCTTTTCCGCCGAGCTATCATCGAGCACCGCGAAGCTTTTGGTATCAAGCTCCTTTATGTCCGAGAGCATATCAAGAAAAGCTCTGTCGTCCACGCCCGCGCATCTTTTTACGTGCGTGCCGATGAATATTCCCTTCCTCTCAAGCGCCGACTGTACTATCGCGCCCGCCGCAACAAGTGCCGCCGTGATACGTCCGCTGAAATGACCGCCGCCGCGGGCATCCTCAAAGCCGTGGTACTTGCAGTTTGCCGCAAAGTCGGCGTGAGAGGGTCGCGCAAGGGCGTGTGTCTTATCGTAGTCTGCGCTTCTTGTGTTCGTATTCTCTATTATAAGAGCGAGCGGTGTTCCGGTGGTCTTGCCGTCAAATACACCCGAAAGGATCTTTACCTCGTCGGCCTCGCGCCTCTTTGTACCCGTTTTGCCCGCGGGGCGCCGAAGGTCTATCTTGTGCGCGATATACGCCTTATCGACTGAGATCCCCGGGGAAAGTCCGTCGAGCACGGCGCCTATTGCAGGTCCGTGGCTCTCACCGAAAAGGGTGACGGTAATATTGTTTCCGAAAGTGTTCTTCATATTTTATCCTTTTATTATATTTAGTTTATTTTCAAGCTCGGTGAGCGTCATTTTTTTCATTACGAACTCGCCGATCTTTTCTACCTCTGTTACAGTCACGCCGCCCTCGCTCATCTTCTTGTCGTGTGACATTGCCTCGAGCACGCGCGCCGTATCAAAATCAAGCTTTGTCGGAAGGTTCAATTTTTCAAGTATCGGTAAAAGTCTCGCTCGCACGGGTTCGGAGCACATCGGGATCATACCGAGCGCAACGCACTCGCCGTGATAGAGTCCGTGAAGCTCCTCGAAGCTCTCGATGCCGTGTCCTATCGTATGTCCGAAATTGAGTATACGTCTTAGTCCCGATTCCTTCTCGTCACACTCGACCACGTATGCCTTCGTCTTTACCGAGTGCTCTATTATCTTGTCGATGTTTGTCATGATATCGCCCGACTCAAAGAGCGAGAACAGCTCGGCATCGGAGGTAAGCGACATTTTAAGCGCCTCGGAGAGTCCGTTCGATATCTGGCGCGGAGGCAATGTCGAGAGCACATCGGGGTCGATGAGCACCCGCTTTGGCTGATAGAACGCGCCGACTATATTCTTGACACCGCAAAGATTTACCGCCGTCTTGCCGCCGACCGAGGAATCGACCTGCGAGAGGACCGTGGTGGGGATGTTGTAAAAATCGATGCCCCTCATATAGAGCGCCGCCGAAAGACCCGCAAGGTCTCCGACAACACCGCCTCCGACGGCTACCACCGCATCGGCGCGCGTAAACGAAAGCTCAAGCAATCTCTTCTCTACCGCCTCAAGGGTGGAAAAGCTCTTCGATTCCTCACCCGAGGGGACGGTCATAACGTATCCGTCCTTACACTGCTTCGCCACCGTCTTTGCATACTCGCTCGGCACACCGCCATCGGTCAGCACGAGCACACGGCGCCCGAGGTTCAGGTATTCATTCGCACGCGAAAGTATACCGCGCTCAATTATTATATCGTAAGAATTGTTTTCAAGTCCGACTCTTATCTTCATATTCTATCATCCTATATTTATTTGTGCGCTGTAGTGGCCGACTACCTTGAGCCGCTCACACACGCCGCCAAGCTCAGTGAGCATCCTCTTGCCCGCCTCGCTCGTTTCGTCACCCTCCGCCTCGATGTAGAAGTAGTACTTCCACGCCGTTTCCTTTGCGGGACGCGAGCGGATGGAGAGCATATTGAAGCCCGCCTCACCGATAACGTTTATCGCGCGGGAGAGTGAGCCGGCCGTATGATTTGTTGTAAATACAAGTATGAACTTGTTCTCCTTTTTGTTTCTGCCCTTGTTCTCGTTTCTTGAGAAGACCGCGAAATTGGTGGTGTTGAGTGCGCTCTCGTTTATCTCGCTCTCAAGCACGTCAAGCCCGTACAGCTCTGCCGTCTCGCTGCTCGCTATTGCCGCCACGCTCTTATCCCCCGCCTCTGCCGCCGCCTTTGCAGCCGCCGCTGTGTTCGATGCGGGAACGGTCTGCCAGCCCATCTTCTTGATGTACTTTTCGCACTGGGAGAGCGCCTGCGGATGGCTTATGACCGTCTTTATATCGGAAAGCGATGCGCCCGCGACTCCGAGCAGATTCTGTGTCACGGGGAGCGAATATATACCGTTCACGTGAAGAGAGCCGCCCCACATAAGGTCAAGCACGGGTCCGACCTCGCCCGCGTAGGAATTCTCTATCGGAAGGACCGCCGCATCGGCTTCCCTTCTTACGACCGCATCGTATGCTTCCTCAAAGGAGGCGTAGGAAAGGGCTGTGCCATCGGGGAATATCTTTGTCGCGGCTATATGAGCGAATGCGCCCGACACGCCCGAGTATGCTATCCTCTCGCCCTCAAGAAGTCTGTGCTGATATGCACGCGAGAGCGCCATCGTGTTTTCAACGAACTGTATATAGTAGTCACGAAGCACGTCGTCATCTACGTAGGACGCGCATCTCTCGATAACGCGCTTTTCCTGTGCCTCATCAAGAACGGGAAGTCCGTGCTCCTTTTTGTATGCCGCTACCGACTCAACTGCGCGCATACGCTTAACGAAAAGCTCGGCTATGGCGCGGTCGGCGTATTTGATATCTTCTCTTGCCGCTTCAAGTTCAATGCTCATAATAATACTCCCAAATCAAAAAATAAGCGGTTCCGACGAGGCAGAACCGCTTTCAATACTATCTCGAAAGAATCTGCTTACGTCCTCACTCTGCCGCCAAAATAAGCGTAAAAATAATAGCCCGCAAAAAAGCGAACGAAAGCATAATAAAAGGAAGATACTGTATGACGGATATTCATATCAAGCTCTCCTTTCAAAGTTTCCTTCTTATTTATTAGTTATAGCACACCAACATAACAATGTCAATACTTTTTTCAATATTTTTTCAAA
>JAZNZQ010000186.1:0-4470 GCA_045595035.1 Eubacteriales bacterium
GCGTTTGTCCGTCATCAGATCGTCAACGGAACGCAGGCACTGACCATCGGTCTTTTCGGTCTGCTCCGTCCGAACGACATTCTGTTTTCGATCGCGGGCAAGCCCTACGATACGCTCGACGAGGTCATCGGCAGCCGCGAGGGCAACGGCTCTCTTGCCGATTTCGGCGTTGAGTACAGACAGATAGAGCTTGCTCACGACGGCGGACTCGACATGGAAGCCATAAAAAGGGGCGTTGCCGAATGCGGTCCTCGTCTTAAGATGGTGTTCGTACAGCGCTCGAAGGGATACATGAACAGAAGGACGCTTTCCTCCGAGGAGATAGGCGAGCTTGTGTCGGCAGTCCGTCCGCTTACCGATGCATACGTTGTGGTTGACAACTGCTACGGCGAATTTACAGGCAAGTACGAGCCGACGCACTTCGGCGCGGATCTAATAATCGGCTCGCTCATAAAGAACCCCGGCGGCGGAATGGCGGAATCGGGCGGATACCTTGCGGGTACGGCTCGCGCGGTAGAGCTTGCAAGCTATCGGCTCACCTCGGTCGGTGTCGGCGGTGAGGTCGGTGCGACTCTCGGACAGAACAAGAGCATGTACAAGGGCTTTTTCTACGCACCGCACACAGTCGCGCAGTCGCTTAAGACGGCGCACTTTGCGGCTTATATATTTGAGAAGCTCGGATATGCGGTCGAGCCATCGTGGGATACTGTACGGCACGATATAATCCAGGCGGTCAAGCTCGGTACGGCAGACGGACTTTGCGCATTTTGCCGCGGTATTCAGTCAGGTTCCCCTGTCGATGCTTACGTTACTCCCGAGCCGTGGGATATGCCGGGATACTCTGATCAGGTCATCATGGCGGCGGGCACGTTTACGCAGGGCGCATCCATTGAGCTATCCGCAGACGGTCCCATCCGTCCTCCCTATACAGCATTCTTCCAGGGCGGACTCACATACGAGAGCGGCAAGATAGGCATACTTTCGGCGGCCGCATCGGTGCTTGGAGAATAATTTACAATTATACTGTTGATATCCTATACCGTCAGGTGTAAAATAATAAAAAAACAGATAAGGATCGGTATAAAAATGAAAAGAATCATATCTATATTACTTACAGCTCTTATATGCTTTACGCTTGCTTCCTGCGCTATCGATACCGAGGCGCCCGAGGGAATGCAGAGAGCATCAAACGACAAGGTGGCATACGTGCTCTGGGTACCTCAGACCTGGTCTCTCGGCGCTACAAGTGAATATGCAAGCGCGTACTACTCGGTCGATGACCCCTCGAACGTTTCGGTCTTTTTCTTCTCTCCAGAGGGAAGCATGACGGTCGAAGAGTATTGGAAGAGCTTCGAGGAAGAGTACAAGGCGACCTTCCCCACGCTTGAGCTTGTTGAGTCCTCGACAACACTTCTCGGTGAGCGTGCCGCGGGCAAGTACGTATTTACCGCGACCGTATCTGGAGATGAATACAAATTCATGCAGTATATTGCCGAATACGGCGGCATGATCTACACGCTTACATACACAGCGCCCATCGACAAATATGATCTGCACACACAAGAGGTAGAGGCAATTGCAAACAATTTTAAATTCAGATAAGCAAATATATCTCGATAACAGCGCGACCACCGAGCTTGATCCCCACGTTAAAGAAAAAATGTGCTCTGCGATGGATATCTATGGAAATCCCTCGTCGCTTCACAGCGCGGGACTTGCGGCAGAGAAGATCATTTCGGGTGCAAGAGCCGAAATATTCGCTTCTCTCGGGGTCAGAGGTGCTAAAAAAGAGAATCTTATATTCACCGCCTCCGGTACCGAGGCGAACAACCTTGCGCTTTTTGGAGTGGCTTATGCGAAAAAACGCCGCGCAAAGACAAAGATAATCACGACCGACAGCGAGCATCCCTCTATCCTTGAACCCTTGAGACGGCTTGAGGAGGACGGCTTTGTCGTTGTCCGTATCCCGACTGCGGGCGGGAAGCTCGATCTTGATGCGCTTGCGGCGGCAGCTGACAGCAACGTGCTTATGGCAAGCTTTATGCTCGTCAATAACGAGACGGGCGCGGTATACGACGTGAAGCGGGCTTTTGATATGGTAAAGCGCGCCTCCCCCGATGCCGTAACACACGTTGACGCGGTGCAGGGCTTTATGAAGGTGAGATCATCTCCCGCATCGCTTGGCGCCGAGCTTGTCAGCATAAGCTCTCATAAGATACACGGTCCCAAGGGCGTGGGCGCACTGTATATCCACCCCGAGATAATAAAGGCAAAGAGGATAGTTCCCATAACACTTGGCGGCGGTCAGGAAAGCAGTTTCCGTTCGGGTACCGAGAATACTGTCGGTATTGCGGGCTTTGGCGAGGCGGCTCGGATCGCACGAGAGGGCTTTGATGCTCACACGGTGCATATTCGCGCTCTGCGTGAGCGGCTTATAGAAAAGCTTTCGGGTCTTGAGGTGAAGCTCAATCTCCCCGAGGTGGCGGCACCGCACGTTTTGAGCGTGACCCTTCCGGGTATCAAGAGCGAGACGATGCTTCATTTCCTTTCGGGAAAGGGAATATACGTGTCAAGCGGCTCTGCCTGCTCGTCGCACTCAAAGGGGGCAAGTCCGACCCTTCTGTCGTTTGGACTTACAGCTGCGGAGGCCGATTCTACCGTCCGTATCAGTCTGTCGAGGATGAATACCGATGCCGACGTGGATGCGCTTGTCTATGCGCTCGGCGAAGGATTGGAAACTCTTGTAAGAATAAAATAAGAAAAGCTGTAAAACTTTTTAGGTTTTACAGCTTTTTTTATGCAAAGATAAGTGAGATCAATATGATTTTGATATGAAAAAGCTCGCGGCGCGATATGCTTTGACTATTTTTTAACCCTTTGTATGCAATTATGCTCGCCCGCATCTCGGTTATGAGTGCAAGAGCATGAACAAGTGCAAACAGAATTATGATCGATGAAAGTATGACCGACAGAGTACTTACCGAAAAGAGCATGCTGAGAATGAGCGCACATACAAAGACCGTGTAGATATACCACTCACTGCCCAAGACGAGCGAACGGAATCTCAAAAGATCGTATGAATATAAATATTGTATCGAGTGCGCGGCTTCGTGCGCGGAAAGGGCTATGTGGGAAAGTGAGCTTCCATTATAGACCTCTTTTGACAGATTTATTACGTTGTTTTTCATATCAAAGTGACCGAGCTTGCCGTGCTTGCGTTTTTCGATGCGTATATAGTGCGTTCTGTTCGCTTCGAGCACACAGCTTGCCGCGTCTCTTCCGCAGATGCATGATGTGTATGTATGCTTATATAGAGTGTATACAACGATAAAAAATGCTTTTGATAATAAAAACAAAATAAACACTATTATCGGAGCTGAGCAAAAATTCAGGGCGTTCATTTTCAAATGGCGTAGGGTATTATAAAAGGTCGGTTTATTTCGATGTGATGATGATAAGCGCGATAAGAAGCAGAAGCGATACCGCGCTGAAAATAAAAAGATGGCTTTGTTTCATAATTATACTCAATACGGGAAAAGATAGGTAAAAAGGAACTATTAAGAATAATTATATCGCATTTTCCGATATTTGTCAAGAGATGTAGTTTAAAATGTTATAATTTATAAGAACCTTTGGTTTGCGTTTTTTTCATAAGGTATTATTTTTTACCCACTGAAAAACCGGTATAAAGTCGCATGAAAGGGCAGTTGAAAATATGAAGATCGGCGAAAAGATACGAAGCGCGAGAGAGGATATGGATCTTTCGCAGGTGGAGATATCTAAGCTCATACCAATGAATCAATCCAATTATTCCAAGATCGAGAGAAACGTTCAAGAGCCGAATCTTGAACAGCTCAGAAGAATATGTCAGATACTTAAGATCGACCCGAGATATCTTTTGAATTTGGGACCGTTTGAATTCCTCGGTGAAGAGGATATGAGACTGCTTCGTGACATCAAAGATTTTATAAAGGATCACACGGTGTTGTAATTATTTGATAATATTGTATCCTTTTTGAGATATTTTTATATTTTTTACACTTTTTTTGTTAAACCCCTTGACAAATGGGAAAAAACTTGATATAATAAATACATAAACTTAAGGAAAACGTTTCTCTAAAATTAAATATGCTATACTCCAACCTGCCGAATACCTAGGGTCTATTCTCCTTTTTATCGGCAGGTTTTTATTTTTTAATTATTTTTTAAATATTTCGAAAACTATTGAAGCACTTTTACGACTGTGGTAGAATTGTTATAAAGAACAAAAAGAAAGGAGTGGCGAAATTGAAAAAGGTCAAAAGCATATTCTCATATCTTGCATCCCGCCCTATCATATTCTGCCTTATCGCTTCGCCGCTTATGAATCTGTTTATAGAGTCCCTTCACAGACGCTCGTTCGCCTCGGGACTTTCACATCTTATTTTTAATCCGATGATATTTGCATATAACTCGCTCATTATATTTATG
>JAZNZQ010000187.1:0-2156 GCA_045595035.1 Eubacteriales bacterium
CCTCTTGATTTTCGTTTGCGTTCAGTATTTCGGGATGAGCCTTGAGATAGACCATTATCTGCCATGCAAAATGGCGGTAGGCTTTGCTCATTTCCGCTTTAGTCATCATCTTCTTCGGTATCATCAACGGCGATGTTGATTATCTCCTTATCCAGCTTCTTTGCGTACTTCAGCGCGGTGTATGCGCCGCCTTCCTCTCGTTCCACGTAACCGATGACAAGGTCGGCTTGTTCCACCATCCATTCGTTCTTCTTTTTGATAGCCCCCTTGGGATGCAAATTCCACAGCACGTCGGGGATGGTGATTTCATCGTAGTATTTCTCGTAATCTTCTATCTTTGCCGAGTTGTACGGCAGAACGAGTATTAACGCCGTATTTGAAAGATCCACGTCTTTTCGCACTCGTTTAATGACGGATGCGGCGAATTCGTCAAACTCGCCGTTCCGTCCGATATAAAATTCCACGAACTGCTTCTTCCATATCAAGTCCTTGATTATGGGAGTGAGTCGATCCTCAATGATTCGCAAGCTGTCCAAATAACGATGACCGAACAGCGCGACACGGAATATCTCGTCCATATAGATGCACCTTTTGCCTTCCCAAAAATACACCTATTAGTGTATTAGGTGAACACTATCCCTGCACAATGTTCTGCTATTGCCCATAAAATGAAAAAAAGCCATTGATATTTCTACCAATGCGCCCGAAAATATTGACTTATTCGCCCTTTTATGATATAATATCATATTAAGAAAAATCACCTAATACACTATTAGACGGTTGAGAAAACAAGGGCTATTGTATGAGTTTTCCCAGCTTATTCATCAGCTCTCGCTTGTGTTCCATGAGCGAATGCACGTATCGTTTCAAGGTGATGGTCGGATTCTTGTGTCCGAGTATCTCCGAGAGGGATTTCACGTCCATTCCGCATTCTATGGCACGAGTTGCAAAGGTATGGCGCAAGGCGTGAAAACCGCGCCTTTCTATCCCGAGTTTCCTTTGCAAAAGCTCAAAGCTCCGCTGATATGATCTGACCGACAGGACGGCTGCCTTTCCCGATATCACGTAGGGAGAGGTGCTGTCCTTTTTCATTTCCCGTAGCATCGGCAATAGCTGCCTTGGAAACGGTATCACTCGCCTTGAGTTCTCGGTTTTCGGCGTTTCGATAATCCTCGTGTATTTGCCGTTCTCGTCCGTACCGTCGTGGCAGGTTTTGCTCACCGTTATTTCCATGCGTTGAAAATCCACGTCCGTCCATTCAAGAGCGAGAAGCTCTCCGATTCGCAAGCCTGTGTACAGGCAGAGCATAACGCCCTTCATTTTAGAGCGTTTGTCGCTCATCACCGCCGCCTCGAGCTTCTTCTGCTCGTTCGGGCTGAATACCTCCACCTCCTTCTCGACAGCCTTTGGTCGTTTGAGCTTATCCATCTCGTATCTCGGAGTCATGCCGAGGACGAACGCCATCTCCATCGAGCCTTGTATCACTACGATCATCGAGTTCACCGAGTTAGGCGACAGACCTTTTCCATTTTTGAGATTGCCGCTTTGCAATAGCTCCGTAATGTATCTTTGCACTACAAGCGGCGTGATGTCGGTCAGCTCGTAGTGGCCGAGCTTCGGGACGAGGTGTTTTGTCGCCACGTTCACATAGCGTTTGTAGGTTTTGTCCTTTGACGATGGCTTGATATAATTCGTCAGCCACTCGTCGAGCCAATCTTTATAAAGCATTCCTTTTACCTCACTTTCTATTATTATGCCCATAAAATGCAGAAGAAGCCGAACGTTTTTCCGTCCGGCTTCCGTCTTTTTATGTATGATTCTGCATCTGTTCTGCCTATATAATTATAGCATTCTTCCTTGAATTTTTCAATCCAAAACGGCAGAGGAAAAGCAAAAATCACCCACCGTTTTTCTATCGATGAGTGCTGATTGTTTGCTTGCTTTCTGCTCGACAAATTAGAATTTGATTATTTTATGCCTTTTATATTCGACTCTATCCGCTTTATGACATTGATAAACTCCGCATCGCTCTTTCCCGTAGGATCGAGCAAGCCCCAATCGTCGTCAAAGGCTCTACCGATGAAGGGGCATCCAACGTCGCATCCCATTGAGATAGCAACGTCGGGTTGCGGTATCTTGTCTATGGTTTTGCTATA
>JAZNZQ010000188.1:0-5652 GCA_045595035.1 Eubacteriales bacterium
AGACCGCTTGGCCTCCGACTTGTCCCGCCTCGTATGTGGTGCATCCGGGGATGACGCCGTCCTCGACATATCCGCATATACCGGACACGTCTGCCTTTTTATCTGCGTGCATGATGTGGCAGGAGGACGTACCGATTATCATAACGATATCGCCCGCGTTTACCGCACCTATAGCGGGGAGAGCCGCGTGTGCATCGATCATAGGTAGGGCTACCGCCGTGCCTACTGCAAGCCCTGTGAGAGTTGCTCCCGCTTCGTTTATTCTGCCCGCGATCCCCTCGACCGTGCGGACCTCAGAGGAGAGCTTTGTGCCTATCAAATCTTCAAGTTTCGGATCGAGCGCCTTGAAATATTCCTTTGATGGGTATCCTATACCTGCGCGCCAGAGCGCCTTGTAGCCGGCAAATGCCGCCGCATGGCTTTCTTCGCCCGTGAGAATGAGCGAGAGCCAATCCCCCGCCTCATAAAAGCGATCGGTCGCCTCGTACACCTCGGGTGCCTTGTGAAGCGTTTCGAGTATCTTGGGAAGCGTCCATTCGGACGAGATCTTGGAGCCGAATGTCTCTATCCAGTCCTCGCCCATCTCGTGTGCGACTCTTGTCACCTCGTCGGCCTCGGCTTGTGCCGCGTGATGCTTCCAGAGCTTGACGTATGCGTGCGGCTCATCGGAGAACCGTTCTGTCATGCAGAGCGGAGTGCCGTTCTTATCTACGGGCATGAGTGTGCACGCGGTGAAGTCTATACCGAGTCCTGCGACATCGTCTGCGGAGATGCCGCCTTTTATAAGCACGTCGGGTATGGTCGTGCGAAGCACCTCGAGATAGTCCTCGGGATGCTGGAGCGCGAACTGCTCCTGGAGCTTCTTGCCCGAGGGGAGAGTGTCATCCATGACCGCGTGGGGATATGCAAGCTCGGATACGGCTATCTCGCGGCCGTCCTTTGCATCAAAGAGCACCGTTCTGCCCGAGAGCGTACCGAAGTCGATTCCAATTACGTATCTTTTCATTATTTCTTACCTTTTGCAAATCTCGCACCGAAGGTCTCGCAAGCGCGGTAATCCTGTCCTTCTTTGTCCATGCCGAACGCATTCCATACTGCGGGACGGAAGATGTCCGCATCGGGAACGTTATGCATGCATACGGGGATTCGGAGCATTGAGCACATCGTGATGATATCGGCACCGATATGACCGTAGCTTATAGCTCCGTGATTTGCACCCCAGTTGTTCATTACGTCGTATGCCGTCGCAAAAGGCGAGCCGTCCTTTCCGTCGCATCTGGGCGCGAACCAAGTGCAGGGCCATGTGTAGTCGGTACGCTTCCAAAGCTTGTCAGTCACCTCTGCGGGAAGCTTTACAGTCCATCCCTCGACAAGCTGAACGACAGGACCTATACCCTTGACGATATTGAGTCGCATCATGGTGCAGGGCATCTCCGCTTCTGTTACGTAACGAGAGGAGAAGCCGCCGCCTCTGAAATATCCGTTGTCTGCCGCGCACCACTCTGTCGCATCTGCCATTGCCTTTATATCCTTTTCATTTACGTCATACCAGGGCTTGACGACGCTGTTGCCATTTTCGTCCTTTGCGCGGCCGTTGAAATCAAGAGCGCCTGCGCCCGAGTTTATAAGGTGGATAAATCCGCCCGCGTCCTTTGCGTGCCCCTCAAGCGTGTAGTTCGCAGCGCGTGTAAGCGCATCCTGCGACCAATACGTGCGTACGTCAGCAAAGAGCTGTGCGCGGTTTGTGAGCAGCTTCATAAGAAGCATGCTGACGCCGTTGAGCGTGTCGTTCTCGGTTGCAAGTATCATCGGCTCGCGTGCGCCCGACCAGTCAAACGAGCTGTTAAGAAGCGCCTCGGGAAAATCTGCGTTGGGGTAGTAGTCTGTCCATTGGCGCTGGCCCTGAAAGCCCGCAGCGATGGCGTTGTGTCCGACCATTTCCTCCTCGCATCCTTCGGGAAGATTATCGTTACCGCGCATAAGATCCATAATAACGAGCGCGCATTTTACTGTGAAATCCCAATCGGAATCCTTCTGCTCTGCGGTCTTTCTTATAAAATCGGGGTTCTTATCAAGTCCCTCACGGCAGTTTCTTCGTGTCCATGCGAGCGCCTTTTCATAAAGCTCCTTGTCGTAGATGCCCTTCTCAACGCGGCGTATGACCTCGACCTCGTCAACAGATTCAACTCTCATTCCGAGGTAGTCCTCAAAGAAGTCTGCGTTGATGAGAGAACCCGCGATACCCATACACATAGCTCCTATCTGTAGGTAGGACTTGCCTTCCATAGAAGCAACTGCAATAGCCGCGCGGCCGAAGCGTAAGAGCTTTTCTTGGGCGTCACAGGGGATCTCTGTCGCGTCCGCCTCCTGTACGTCGTGACCGTAGATGCCAAATGCGGGAAGCCCCTTTTGCGCGTGTGCCGCAAGCACCGATGCGAGATATACAGCACCGGGGCGCTCTGTACCGTTGAAGCCCCATACCGCTTTTATCGTGTCGGGATCCATATCCATAGTCTCGGAGCCGTAGCACCAGCAGGGAGTTACGGTAAGGGTGATAGCAACGCCCTCTCTCTTGAATTTTGCGGCACAAGCGGCACTTTCACCGACGCGTCCTATGGTAGTATCCGAAATAACAACGCGCACGGGTGTGCCGTCGGAGTATTTGAGATTTGCGCGGAAAAGCTCTGCCGCGCGTTCTGCCATTCCCATTGTTTGCGCTTCAAGCGATTCACGTACCTTGAGCGCGCCGCGTCTTGCATCGATAACAGGTCTGATGCCTATTGCGGGGTATTCGTTAATGTAGTACTTTCCCATTTTCGTATCCTCCTTAAAGAACCTTTGTCATATATTCGTTAAGCTCTGCGAATTGAGCTATGATGCTTCTCTGATAGGGGGTGTATGCATTTTCGTCGGCGCTTCTTGCGTAGGTCTCGATGTCGATGCCGCGGAACCTGTTAAGAAAATCTTTTGCAGAACAGGGGTAGGAGATCGATTCGACCATGGCCGTGAGTGCAAGATAATCCTGCAGAAGCGATGCTTCCTTTGTATTGTAGTCCATACGGAAAAGCTTTACGTAAAGCTCGGGGTGCATATTTGCCATAACGCCGCAATAGCCCGACGCGCCGGCCTTTAGTGTCTCGAGAAGTGTCTGCGCGTTTGCATTGAATATTTCGAGATGCGAGCCGCGGCAAATCTCAAGACGGTGGCGAATGACGTCCGCATCACAGCAGGTGTCCTTGATGAAATAGAATCTGCCCGTTTCGATGCACCACTTCATTATCTTGTCGGTGAGCAGTCTCTTGTAGGGCTTCGGACATTCGTATATGCCGAGCGGGATATCCTTCGGAAGCTTTTCAAGAAGCTTTTCAGCATCGGCTATCCACGCCTCGTCGCTCGTGTTTGCAATGTCGAGACGGTTGCTTATAAGAATGAGGGCATCGGGACCTTCTGCCGCTACTGCCGATAGCTCTTTCGCCTGATCCTCGAGTGAGTCGGATGTGTGACCCGAGGCAACTATCATCATGGGTGCGCGGCTCTTGTCTGTCTTGGCAAGCTTTTTTGACTCGTCAACAACAATGCCCGTGAGAAGAACCTTTTCTTCTGTGGAAAGGAAAAGTATCTCGCTCGACTGACATGTGGCGAATATGCCGTCGCATCCCTTTTCCCAATAGAATCTGACGAGTGCGCGGACTCCCGCTTCGTCGATCTTGCCGTTCTTGTAAGGGGTGATCATAGTCGGATATACGCCCTTTACAACAGAAAAATTTTTCATAGTCTTACTCCTTTTTATCGGTTGATCTTTACTCTTCTTTTTGCTATTGTGATGTGCAGCTTCATCGCCGCGCGCGCCTCCTCGGGGGATCTTTCGGTTATAGCCGTGTAGACCGCGCGATGCTCGGCAAGTGTATTGCTCTGCGAATAGGTTGCCGCCATACTGCGCTGACTGTATTGCATAAAGCTTTCAAGAAGCGGCTGATATATTTGTATGAGATATCTGTTGTGCGATTCTGCAAGTATTATACGGTGAAACTCAAGGTCGTATTTTGATAACAGCTGCCAATTCTCCGAATCGAGCGCCGACTCAAATCCGTCAAGCTGCTCCTTGAGCTTTTTTATGGCATCTTCTGTTATATGCATTGCACATAACTCTGCTGCAAAGGGTTCTATACAGCTTCTTACAGACAAAAACTCCTCGATCTTGTCGTGGTTGATCTCGAGCCATGATCTGGGGGATGCAAGCTCGCTCTCGTTTGTTGCCGCGGCAAACGCTCCTCTGTTGGGGATAAGTTCTACGTAACCCGAAGCCGACAGAGCGCGCAATGCCTCGCGCACCGATGATCTGCCGACACCGAGCTCTTTTGCAAGTGTCGTCTCGCCCGGGAGCTTTTGCCCCTTTTCAAAGCTTCCGGAGAAAAGCATCTCTATTATTTTTTCGGATACCTTTTCGGTAACACCGATATTTTCGTTCATTTTTACACCTCTTTGCTTTTTTGATTGTCATACAATTATACCATATTACGTCATATAAGTCAATAATAACGGCACAAATTGTATGACATTTTTGTAAATGAAATAAAAAACGGTTTTTTGGCGTATAATTTTAAGAAATAAATTGTTTCGGAGGAGTTATGAGCTTGAAAAATATAGATTTCACACGCTGGGCGGGGATGTTTATATGTATATTCGGAATCGCGGCGGCGTTGTATTTTGCGTTTTCGTATGCGCTTCCGATCGTTTTACCCTTTTTTGTTGCTTGGTGCATATCTGTCGCAGTAGCTCCGCTTGCAAGGTGGCTCTCCCGGCATACGAAAATATCGGAGAAGATACTGCGCGTTGCGGTGATGCTCGTTTTGATGGTGATCATCGGACTTTTGCTCTTTCTTGCATTCAGCAGAATACTTTATGAGCTTCAGAATCTTGCCGCGTGGGCAAGCGAAGAAAGCGGAGTGCTTGAGGGTTACGTGGAGGAGGCGCGGGAGTTTTTTGAAGAGAGCGTGTCAAAGCTTCCTTTCTCTGAACATTTTTTCGGCACTAACGGAATTTTTTCAGCGTGGGATACGGTAAATGAGATGCTCTCCGACCTTATCTCTGAGAGCATAAAAAAGATAAGCGCGGGTATACCTGCCGCAACTTTGAATATGCTTCGCGCGCTTCCGAATGTGTTCTTGTTTGTGATCGTATCTGTCATAGCTTCATTTTATTTTTGCTTGTGGAAGGATAAGGTGTCGGACTTTTTCGAATGCCTTCTGCCGCGCGAATACGCTGTAAAAATACCGCAAATAAAAAAGAGCGTCGCAGGCGCGGCGCTCGGATATTTTAAAGCTTATTTTCTTATTTTTACAATGACCTTTTTTGAGCTTTTGGTAGGACTTTCTATACTTGGCGTTAAGTATTCCTTTATTCTTGCTCTTTTTATTGCGGTAATAGACATCCTACCCATCCTCGGTACGGGAATAGTGCTCGTTCCTTGGGCGGCGGTGCTTCTTCTTACGAAAAACTATTATCTCGGTTTCGGAATACTTATAATCTATGCCGTGATACTTTTGGTAAGGCAGATAGCAGAGCCGAAAATAGTAGGGAAGAGCATCGGACTTGCGCCTCTTGTCACGCTTATTGCCATGTACGCGGGATTTAAGCTTTTTGGACTTGTCG
>JAZNZQ010000189.1:0-3470 GCA_045595035.1 Eubacteriales bacterium
GTCATATCAAGCACGTCGAATATATTTTTGCCCTTGTATCTGACCTCGAGCGTGTCGGCGTTGTACCTTCTTCCCTTGCAGACGTCGCAGGTGACGTAAACGTCGGGCAAGAAATGCATCTCGATGCACTTTACGCCGTCGCCCTCGCACGCCTCGCATCTGCCGCCCTTTGTGTTAAAGGAAAATCTTCCCGCGCCGTAGCCTCGCGCCTTCGCGTCGGGTGTTTTTGCAAACAGGTCTCGTATATCCGAGAAAAGTCCTGTATACGTTGCGGGATTCGAGCGCGGAGTGCGCCCAATGGGGCTCTGATCGATGCAGATTATCTTGTCAAGATTTTCGATGCCCTCGATCCTTTCGTACTTTCCGGGGTAGGTTATCGCGCGGTTGAGCTTGTTGGCAAGCACGCGGTAAAGGATCGTGTTTACAAGTGAGCTCTTGCCCGAACCGGATACTCCGGTAACGCATACAAAAGCTCCGAGGGGGATGTCGACCGTGACGTTTTTGAGGTTGTTTTGCGCCGCGCCTACAACGCGTAAGAATTTTCCGTTGCCTGCGCGCCTTATTGCGGGAAGGGCTATCTCCTTTCTGCCCGAGAGATATGCTCCTGTTATAGAGTCCTCGTTTTTCTTTATCTCATCGGGTGTACCGGCTGCTACGACCCTTCCGCCGTGCACGCCCGCACCCGGACCTATATCTACAATATAATCTGCCTCACACATCATCTCCTCGTCGTGCTCAACAACGATGAGACTGTTTCCGAGATCACGAAGCTTCTTTAGAGTTGCAATGAGCTTTCCGTTGTCTCGCTGATGAAGCCCTATGCTCGGCTCGTCGAGAATGTAGAGCACGCCGACAAGGGCAGAGCCGATCTGGGTTGCAAGACGTATTCTCTGTGCCTCGCCGCCCGAGAGGGTAGAAGCTTTTCTTGCAAGCGTGAGGTATTCAAGTCCTACGCTGACAAGAAATCCGATCCTCGCTTTTATCTCCTTCAATATCTCACGTGCGATGAGTTCTTCCGTCTCTGTAAGAGTGAGGTTATTTACAAAATCGTATATGGATGCTACCGACATGGAGCAGAATTCGTGAATATTCTTGCCGCCGACAGTAACAGCGAGCACGGTGTCGGAGAGCCGTCTGCCCTTACATTTTGGGCAGGGGATCTCTTCGACAAAATCATCGTAATAATCGCCCCAACCGGGGGTGTTTGCACGCGAATTGATAATGTTTATGACTCCGTCGAATTTCACCTTGGAATTTCTACCTACTCCGCCAAAATAGCGGGTCACCTCGTAGTATTCGTCACCCGAGCCGTAGAGAAGTACGTTTAGTGCTTCGGGCGAAAAGTCGGCTATCGGCATATCCATAGTGAAGCCGTGGCGTTTTCCGACTGCCTCGAAAAGCGGTCCGCTCCAGCTTTCTTCCTCAAGCGATTTGAATCCGTTTACCGCGATCGCTCCTTCACGAAGCGAGAGGGTCTTGTCGGGTATGACCTTTTCGGGCGAGATGCGCAAAAGCTCACCAAGTCCCGAGCATTCGGAGCAAGCACCTATGGGATTGTTGAATGAGAACATTCGTGGCTCAAGCTCACCGAAGGATATTCCGTGCTTTTCGCAGGCGTACTTTTGCGAGAATTCCATCTCGTCAAGAACGTTTCCGTCGCGGTCAACTACCGATATTATAAGATTGCCGTCCGATTGTGCGAGTGCGTTTTCGACAGAATCAGAGAGACGTGAGCGTATGTCCTCGCGCATAACAAGTCGGTCAACGACGATTTCTATGGTGTGCTTTTTGTTCTTTTCAAGCTTTATTTCCTCGGAGAGGTCGTACATATTACCGTCGACTCTTACGCGCACGTAGCCGCTCTTTTTTGCCGCGGCAAGCGGCTTTTCGTGCATACCCTTTTCGGCGCGCACGATGGGAGCGAGCACCAAGAATCGAGATCCCGCATCTATTTGCATTATCTTATCGATTATCTGGTCTATAGACTGCTGACGTATCTCCTTGCCGCATACAGGGCAGTGGGGAATACCTATTCTCGCATAGAGCAGTCGCAGATAGTCGTATATCTCGGTGACAGTACCGACGGTCGAGCGCGGATTTTTTGAGGTGGTCTTTTGGTCGATGGATATAGCGGGAGAAAGTCCCTCTATAGAGTCGACGTCGGGCTTGTGAAGCTGACCCAAGAACATACGCGCATAGGAAGACAGCGACTCGACAAAGCGTCTGTGCCCCTCTGCGTATATCGTATCAAAGGCAAGTGAGCTTTTACCCGAACCCGAAAGACCTGTCACAACAACAAGCTTGTCGCGCGGGATGGTTATGTCTATGTTTTTTAGATTGTGCACTCTGGCACCTTTAATTATGAGATCTGAAGCCATTTTTACCTACCTGAACTATCTTAGATTCTTTATCTTGTCGCGCAGATATGCCGCCTGCTCAAAGTCAAGCCGCTTTGCGCATTCCTTCATTTCTTTTGTCAGCTTTTCTATTAGCTTTTCCTTCTCGTCGCGTGAGAGCTTCTTCTTCGACTTTGCGGCATTCTTTGCTTCGTCTGCAGCTCTGCCTATTTCGATCACGTCGCGTATTCCTTTGACAATGGTCTTGGGGGTGATGCCGTGCTCTTCATTGTACCTTTTCTGTATCGCGCGGCGGCGTTCGGTCTCGTCTATTGCCGCCTTCATCGAGCGTGTTATAGTGTCTGCATACATTATGACCTTTCCGTCGGCATTTCGGGCAGCTCGTCCTACCGTCTGGATTAGCGAGGTCTCGGAGCGGAGCAGACCTTCCTTGTCGGCATCAAGTATTGCTACGAGCGACACCTCGGGAATATCGAGTCCCTCGCGCAGCAGATTGATTCCCACCAGCACGTCAAAATTGCCGAGGCGCAGGTCTCGGATTATCTCCATTCTCTCCATCGTGTCAACGTTGAAGTGGATATACTTTACCTTTATTCCGACTCCGTCGAGATACTCTGTCAGGTCCTCCGCCATCTTCTTTGTAAGCGTGGTGACGAGCACGCGCTCGTTTTTCTTTACACGGTCGTTTATCTCGCCGATAAGATCGTCTACCTGTCCCGCGATCGGGCGCACCTCTATTTCGGGGTCGACAAGACCTGTCGGACGAATTATCTGCTCGGCTGTCTGTTCGGAATGCTCTTTTTCATAATCCGCGGGGGTCGCCGAGACAAATACGACCTGATTCAGCTTGGATTCGAATTCATTAAAATAAAGCGGACGGTTGTCGTATGCGCTCGGAAGTCTGAAGCCGTAGTCGACAAGATTCTTCTTTCTTGCAACGTCGCCGCCGCTCATTCCGCGCACCTGAGGCAGAGAGACGTGCGATTCGTCGACAAAAAGAAGGAAGTCCTTCGGAAAATAATCGAGCAGGGTATAGGGAGTCGATCCCGGCTCTCTGCCCGAGAGCACGCGGGAGTAGTTTTCAACGCCCGAACAAAAACCGATCTCGCGAAG
>JAZNZQ010000190.1:0-2957 GCA_045595035.1 Eubacteriales bacterium
GAAAATCCGTCAAGAAGCGCGAGCGCGGGATGCGGCTCGTTCTCCTCATTTAAATAGACCGTATAGATCGGCTTTTTGTGCTTTATCGCAGTCTGTATCTCCCACGCGATATAAGGACTTGCGTGAGAATTTTTACCGACGAAAAAGACGACCATGCGCGATCTCTTTATCTTTTTTGCGGCATCTATCTTCCAGAAAGCGTTTCCGTTTGCAAGTATCAAAGGATTGAGAGAGTGTGACACCTTCTTAAGCGCGGATATCTTTTCGCTTACCTCATTTACGTCGGCACCCGAATGGATAACAAATACGTTCATAAATTTAATTCCCCCTGTCTTTTCCACCATATTATACTCTTTTACGACAAAAAAAGCAACATTTTCGACCTATTTGTATAAAAAATTGTTGTAATTACCACAGAAGTTCTGTATAATATACAAGGTTACAAAATAAAACAAAGGAAAAGACGAGTGTGGACATTAAAGTAAACTACAAAAACAAAAAGCATTACAAGACTGCAAAATATCCCATCCGCCAACCAAAGATCATCACCTGGCTTATATGGGTGCTATCGGGCATCCTGCTCTCGGGCACAAAAAAGAAGATAGAAAAGGTCAATATGGAAGGGCTGAAGCCCCCGTATATGCTCCTTTCCAATCACATGTCGTTCGTCGACTTTGAGATGGTATCGCTTGCGACCTACCCGCATCGGCTCAACAACGTAGTCACCATCGACGGCTACTATATGCGCCCTTGGCTGATGGAGCTTATCGGCGCTATCTGCACACGCAAATTCACAAACGATATGCATCTTATCCGCTCGATAAAGAAGGTGCTCACTCGCGGCGACGTGCTCTGCATGTACCCCGAGGCGCGATATTCTCCCTGCGGCACAAAGGCGTATCTGCCCGACTCGCTCGGAATGCTCATCAAGCGCAACAAGATGCCGGTCGTTGTGGCGATACACCGCGGAAATCACCTTCACTCCCCCTTCTGGAACGTGAGAAAGAAGCGTAAGGTGCCGCTTCATCTGACGCTTACAAAAATACTCTCACCCGAGGACATAGAAAAAATGTCGGTCGGGGAGATAAATGCGCTTTTGGCAAAGTCCTTTGTCTACGATGACTACAAGTATCAAAAAGACAACAGCATAAAGATAACCGAGCCGTACCGCGCAGAGGGGCTTCACAAGGTGCTCTACGTCTGCCCGCATTGCAAAGCGGAATCGCAAATGGCATCCGAGGGCGCCGAGCTATATTGCAAAGCATGCGGCAAGCGCTGGACACTGCTTGAGGACGGCAATATAAAGGCAAACGAGGGCGAGACCGAATTCTCACACGCACCCGATTGGTTCGAGTGGGAGAGAGCGCTGGTCGAAGCCGAGGTGCGCGAGGGCAGATACAGCTTCGAGGATGACGTAGAGGTCTTCTCTATGCCCCATTGCTACCGCTTCCGACCGCTCGGTATGGCACGCCTTACGCACGATGCCGAAAACGGCTTTATACTCACAGGTAACTACCGAGGAGAGGATTACCGCTATCAGAGATTGCCGCTTCAAAACAACGGGCTTCACATCGAGTACGATTTCGTACACATCAAGCCCTTTGACTGCGTCGATATCTCGACCGAGGACGATTCCTTCTTCTGCTACACGACCAAGCCCGACGTGCTCACCAAGCTCGCATTTGCGACCGAGAGCATATACGCCATGAATCTCGAAAAGGTAAGACCGAAGAAATAACAAAGAAAGGGGACCTATATAGGTTCCCTTTTTACGTTCCCTTCAAAGCTTCTGCCAAGAATGAAATTGCAAAATGTATCCCCGCATAGAACGATTCCTTCTCGCAGATGATGTTTTTCTTTCCCGCACACTCCTCATATTCAAAGAAAAGCCCTGCCTGCTCGGCTGTCATCCTCTCGGTCAAGCGCCTCCGAAGGGATACCGTTTTCTCGGTGAGCGCCTTCTTTTCACCGTTTGCCGCACATCCCTTGCCCAACTTATACATCGTCCATAATTCTTCTGATATTTTTTGCATATCCGCCTCCAAATATACCAAATTGGGATATTATATATTATACCATTGTGGGATAATATTGTCAAGAGGTGATTTTATGAGATTGCGCGAAATAAGAAAAGCGAGGGGCATTTCTCAACTGAAATTGGCGCTTGACCTAAATACGAATCAAAACACCCTAAGCAGATACGGAACGGGCGAGCGCGCGCCGGGAATAGTTGAACTCATTAAGATAGCCGACTATTTTGATATTTCGGTCGACTATCTCTTAGAAAGAACAAACGACCCAAAAATGATAAAATAAAAAACCGACCGGACGGGTATCTCTCGCCCGGTTATTTTTTGTTCTCTTCCTTTTTCCTACTTGAAAAAGGGGAAATAATGTGATATCATATTAAAATAGGATAATTATGTGAACCGAAAGGGACTTTCTTATGATTCAAAAGATAAAAGGTACATTTGATATAATGCCCGAGGAGATGCCCACCTGGCGTTTCATCGAGGAGACGGCAAGACGGGTTGCCGCAAAATACGGCTTTGAGGAGATACGCACGCCTACATTTGAGGCGACCGAGCTCTTCCGCCGCGGAGTCGGAGACACCACCGATGTTGTTCAAAAGGAGATGTTCACCTTTACCGACCGCGGTGACGAGGGACGCAGCATCACACTTCGCCCCGAGGGTACGGCATCTGTCGCACGCGCGCTTATCGAGCACGGACGCTGCTCGGATGCGATGCCACTTAAGCTCTTCTACATCATCAGCTGCTTCAGATGTGAGGCACCGCAGGCGGGACGCAGCCGCGAATTTTTCCAGTTCGGCGCCGAGATGTACGGCACCGAGACACCTGCAGCAGACGCATCGATCATCGCGCTTGCAGACACCTTCATACGCGAGCTTGGCATCACGGGTGTTGAGCTTCAGATAAACTCGATCGGCTGTCCCG
>JAZNZQ010000191.1:0-8719 GCA_045595035.1 Eubacteriales bacterium
GACATATCGGCTACAAGCGGGATATCGCCTGTGTCGGGAATGTAGCTGTACTTTGTTCCGTAGATGGTGTTGTTGAAGCAGATGTGAACGTAGGATGCGTCGGGGCGGAAGTCCTCTCTCTTGACCTCGGGAATGTGGTCGAAGTTGTCTTCCTTTGTTGTTGCAACGCACTTAACGTCGTATCCGAGCTTCTGAGCTTCCTTGAATGCCTTGCCCGAAAACTGACCGGAAACTATATAATCTGCCTTTCCTGTTCTGCCGATGAGATTCATTGGAACAGCCGCAAACTGTGTAGAAGCGCCGCCCTGAAGGAAAAGTATCTTGTAATTGTCGGGAATGTTCATAAGAGTGCGGAGCATCTTCTCAGCATCACCGATGATTGCTTCGTAGTCGGCGGAACGGTGGCTCATCTCCATAACGGACATGCCGGATTCGCCGTAGCATACGAGCTCAAAAACTGCCTTCTCAAGTACGGGAAGGGGAAGCATGGAAGGGCCTGCGGAAAAATTATAAACTCTATTCATAAAAACCTCCACGGGTCATTTTTGTGACCCATTAAAAAAGAATTTCGATAAGTAATATACATCCAAAGCAAAAAAGGATATATACCTTATTATATAACTTTAGATTCCCATAGTCAATACTTTGTTAATAAAAAAACAAAAAAATCGGGGCTGATGCATAAAAAATGCAACCGCCCCGATAATTTAGTGGTGCTCTATACTGTCAACGCTTTCTCTTTCTCTGAAGAGCAAAGATACACACCATATACCGGCGAGCGCCACGAGTGTATAAATAACGCGCTCGATCGTATTATTTCCACCGCAAAGCCATTCGACGGCGTTGAATCGGAAAAGACCGATCCCGCCCCAGTTGAGCGCGCCGACGATGGTCAACACAAGAGCGATTCTATCCATTATCATGCGAATCGTCTCCTTTCTTTGACGTTATAAGTGACGTTTTCATACGTCGTATATATGGTTTCACAAAGTGCGCTTTTTTATTAGTGTAAAGATATAGAAAAAAGAGGATGCTCTGCAAAATACAGGGCATCCGTTTTTTAATTATTTTGATTTTTTCCGCAGGTCGAGCAGAAAATGTCGTCTTCGTCAAGCTCGGCACCGCATGAGATGCATACCTTGAGCTTCTTTGCCTTTGCAATGGATGCTCGAAGGGCTTTTATCTTGTCAATGCTGTCTTCGACTTCAAAAAGAAGCGTTTCTATCGCATCTGTCTTGTCTTCGCCCATACGCAACTCGGCAAAACGTATTTTTCCTATCTGTGCGTAGATGGAATCGAGCTTGTCTTCCTCTGCCTTCAAACTCAGCTTCTTTTTTGTAAGGTCGGCAATGTCTTCGGTCTTTTTTGCCGCTTTATTTACAGTCTTTGTGACCTTGTCTCCCAATTCATTCCAAAATCCCATGATCTTCCTCCAAGAAAAATTGTACAGTAACAGTATACACTTATTTTTCTTTTGTGTCAATTAAATAAAAATTAATTTTTTGGAAATTCTACTTAAAAGAAGGAGTGATCTTTATGAATATGGATAAAAAGACTTATAAAAAATATGCGGATGCAAGAGCAAAAAAGTCCCCTACCGTAAAAAACTGTTTTTTTGCATTTCTTTTTGGAGGGATGATATGTACTGTTGCCGAAATATTGCACTCGATATATGCCGACTTACTTCAAATGGCGGAAGAGAATGCGCTGACCTTGGTTTCGGTGACTCTTGTTTTTTCTGCGGCGCTTCTTACAGGAATAGGTGTATTTGATAAGATCGCAAAGGTTGCGGGAGCGGGTACGCTCGTGCCTATAACCGGATTTGCAAACGCGGTCGTCTCCCCCGCGATCGACACTAAAAACGAGGGGTGGGTGCTCGGTGTGGGGGCGAAGATCTTCACAATTGCGGGACCCGTGCTACTATACGGGATACTTTCGGGCGCGGTGTACGGAGTCGTATATTGGCTTGTTAACTTATGACCTTTCTTGCCGCGTCAAGCATACCTTCATTGTCATCGGTCATAAGAAGGAAAACGAATCTGCCCCTGACAAATATTTCGGCGTTTTCGGTAATACTTTCATTCTCCCCCTCTCTTTTTGCAAGTGCATGCGCGGTATCTATTCTCGAGCTTAGCATTTTTGCTATCAGGTCGGTGTCTTCTACGGTTTTTGCTTTGAAAACGGCGTATTCGTATGAAGATCTTACGTGGGAGATACGGACAGCAAAGGAATCGGTCCTATCAAGTCCTTCTTTGGACATGCCGAAAAGTGCGAGCCGGAGGGAGTCGGAGAGATATTCATCCTCACCGAGTACGGCATCGCTTAGGTATATCTTGCCTGCGGGAGCGCCCTTATCTGCGGCGGACATAGCGGAGATTATTTCTCTGACGCTTATTTCATCACCCGAGCAGGAGCAGAGGAGCATCATGATGAGAGCAAGGAGCAAACAAAAGTATTTTTTCAAACTATCACCTCATAAAAAGGTATGAATCACAAGGAGAAGATATGCAAAAGGGAATAATAAAGTTTGAAAGACCGCCTGCCATAATCGCGGCGGCATCTGTCGTAGGGTCAAAGGAGCATGAGGGACCGCTTGGCGAGTTCTTCGATCTGCATGACGGTGAAAACAAATTCGGCATGAACACCTGGGAAAAGTCCGAGAGCGAGATGCAACGGCTTGCACTCAATACCGCGATGGCAAAAGCTAAAACGAGGGACGGCGAGCTTGATGCACTCTTTGCGGGAGACCTGCTCAATCAATGCATCGGCTCGTCGTACGGGCTTCTTGATTTTAACATACCGTATTTCGGTCTGTACGGTGCCTGCTCGACTGCGGCGGAGGGACTTATACTTTCGTCCATGCTGACATCGGGCGGCATATATGACAAGTGCGCGGCGGTGGTCTCATCGCACTATTGCTCGGCTGAGAGGCAATACCGTTTTCCGCTTGAGTACGGCGGGCAGAGGCCTCCGACGGCGCAGTGGACGGTCACGGGCGCGGGAGCGTTTATAGTTGGTGCGGGAGAGGGAAGAGTGAGAGTGATTGAAGCACTTCCCGGTATTGTAGTGGAGAAGGGCATCAAGGATGCGAACAATATGGGAGCGGCAATGGCTCCTGCGGCGGTAAATACGCTTATGCGCTATTTTGAGGAATCGGAGAATAGGCCCTCCGATTTTGACCTGATAGTCACGGGGGATCTCGGGCTTGAGGGGAGCGCGATACTAAAGGATATGCTGTTTGTGTCGGGTATTGATATAAAGAAAAATCACGTTGATTGCGGTGTACTCATCTTTGACGGAGAGACACAGGATACACACTCGGGCGGCTCGGGATGCGGATGCAGTGCGGTCGTGCTTGCTTCTTACTTTCTGCCGATGCTGAAGCACGGAGATATAAATGACATCCTGTTTATCGGCACGGGCGCGATGATGAGTCCGTCAAGCTTACAGCAGGGAGAGGCGATACCCGCCATCGCGCATCTTGTCAGGATCACAACGAAGGGGAAGAGTATATGATGAAATTTGTATGGGCATTCGTTATCGGCGGCGCATTTTGCGTTGTCGCACAGATATTTATCGATAAAACGAAGCTCACGCCCGCGCGCATACTTGTGGCGTACGTGACGGCGGGCGTGATACTGGGAGCTATCGGGCTTTACGAGCCGATAGTTGATTTCGCGGGTTGCGGCGCGACGACACCGCTTACGGGTTTCGGTTATGCTATCTCAAAGGGGATCCGTGAGGCGGTGGATGAGAGAGGACTTCTCGGTGCGCTCACGGGCGGATTTACCGCAGCTGCGGGTGGTTCTGCCGCGGCACTCTGCTTCGGATATCTCGCGGCGCTTATCTTTAACGGGAAGCCGAAATAAGAACGGAGGGGAGGGACTTTTTTCTAAAAAGTCCCTCCCCTCGCCCCTCTTCAAAAATTTTTAGAACATTAAGATATACTATTCTGCGGGGTACGCTATTTTGATCGTATCTGCATAGTCTTTCAATCTTGCCGATGCTTTTTCGTATTCGTCTTCTCCGAATGCATTCAGCTCAAGATGATATAAAGAGGACTCGTATCCGTATATCAGCTTTAATTTGTACAGAGTGTGCTCATAATGCTCGTGTTCTTCTTCGGGACCTGCTTTCGTCACAACTAGTGTGTATGGCATTCCGAAATCGGTCTCGGATTCGACTAAGATCTCGGTAGAAGGTTCAAAATAAAACTTTTCATTTATAATATAGCCCATTTCGGTGTTCTCGATCTTATCGATAGAAGCGTCTTTGGTCAGTGTATACACTGTCATAATTGCATGCCAGGGAGCGGAGCCTCTGTCGTACTCGCCGGGAGCAAGCTTGACAAATACAGTGCTTTCGATCAGATCCGGAATGAATTGACCGTCAGACGATGCCGATGTGATGTAGGAGCGGGCACCGCTTTTTTTGGCGATCGTTATATCACCCGCAACAAAGGGAAGATCAAAAAATTTCTGCCACTCGTCAATGCTCTCAAATTCAAAACCTACACCCGGGTTGGGGGTACGTTCGGCTATCTTGCTTAATACTTCTCCGGGGAATTCGTAATTACTTTCCACAAGAGCAAAGGAATAATCTTTTTTGTTTTCATCGATCTCCACTTGGGGAATCAGCCACATGATACCTGCGGCGGCAGCAGAGCCGCATAAGATTATTGCAAGTATTGCAGCAACAATAGCTGTCTTGTTTACCTTTAACGAAATTTTTTTTGCGATGGTTTTAGATTCTCTTGCTTCTATGACATACCTTTCGTTAATATTTCCCAACGTTTCAAACAGTTTTTGGCTTGTCATAAATCAAATCCCTCCTTGATCAGATGCTTGCGGAGCTTTTGGCGAAGTCTGGTGAGAGTCATTGATACTGTACCTTCCTTCATACCTTTACGCACAGCGATTTCCTTGGTGCTGTCCGCGTACCAATAGCGGCATATAAAAATGGCTCTGTCTTTTGGAGAAAGGGTATCCAAAAATTTATTTACGGCATTCACAAGCTCTTTGGTGCATATCTTTTCTTCTACGTCGTCATTGCCCGACAACAGCTCTGAAAGTTCATCAAGAACAACATGAAACTCCCCGCCTCCGCGTTTGTTCGCGGTGTTTTGCCTGTATCGGCTAAGCGACAGATTTCTTGTGATCTTTCCGAGAAATGCGGCAAGATTGTCTGGTATGTGCGGTGGAATGGAGTTCCACGCCCCGAGGTATGTGTCGTTCACACATTCTTCGGCATCTTCTTCATTGTTCAGTATGTTTTTTGCGATGGTTTTACAATATCCGCCGTATTTTTCGGCTGTGGCGGTAATTGCGCTCCCATCTCTGTCTAAATATAACCGAACGATCTTTGCCTCTTCCAATAAACTCACTCCTTTCTGTTTTTCCCTTTCACCTATATAGACGCAGATAATTATCAAATCCCACACAGTTTAACAAAAAAATCACACGGCGTCAAGCCGTGTGATTTTTTAATGGAGTTATTCTGCGGGATAATGTACCTTGAAAGTACTTACGATCTCTTTTAGCATATGGACCATTTCACCCTCATCTTCGGGGAAATCTATTCTTCCGTCCAAATCAAACAGAACAGAATCATAGCCGTAATAGAGATGGATCGCAGCTTGGTATTCATTCGGGTCTCGAGGCGCTCTCGAGGGGTATTCTGCCAGATTGAATACGGTCTTTGTTATAACATACGGAATACCCGACGGAGTTTTTCCTTCTTCCAAAAGCTCATGGGATTGTTTTTGATTAGTATTTCGGATTATTTTAAATTCCTTTGCGGCTTCTTTGCTTAATGGGACCCTGGCGGTAATCTCACCGTACCACGGAACCCTTGTTACTATTCCGTCAACATAGTAGCTCCAGGATGCGCCGAAAAAAGTTTGCATAATATACGGCTTTAATTCGCCGTTCGTTTCTTTGAAAAGCACTGCGGTTGCAATGTCGCCATGGGTAGTGTCTCCGGTAATGCACAGTGTGCCGTTGGGGTGATTTATGAGTTCTTGGCTGGAATCTTTATCTGTATCAATGTAGTCGCGTGCTACAAATGGGATACCAAAAAAACTTTGCCATTCTTTTACCGTCTTAAATATATACAGTCTGCATTCACTCGATTCGCCCGCAATTTCCCATGTATTAAGGATTGTTTGGACAGTCTCGTTCGGGAGCTCAACATATCTGCCGTCGTAAACGATACTGAAGCCGTTTTCTTCCTCTTGGATTTCGGGGATGAGCCACATAAGACCTGCGGCGGCAGCAGTACCGCATAAGAGCAGGGCAAGGACTGCGGCGACAAGTGCGAGTCTGTTCGTTTTGAAAATGCTTTTTAGTGTGCGCTTTTTTGTGTATTCTTCCGATTCGTTGATGTAGTCCTCGTTGATACCCTCGAGGATCTCATACAGCTTTTCGCTTTTCATAGAATAAATCCTCCTTTAATAAGATACTCTTTAAGCCCTTTTCTTGTTCTGGTGAGAGTCATCGTGACCGCGCTTTTTTTCATACCGAACCTATCGGAAATTTGCGCGATGCTCTCGGTGTGCCAATATCTGCGGACAAAAATACCTCTTTGCTTTTGCGGAAGTGTACCGAGAAATGCATTTATAGAATTCATAAGCTCCTTTGCGATGATTTCGGCCTCTGTGTCGGAACGGCCGGATATAAGCTCAGACAGCTCATCGAGCACTGCGGGAAGCTCGCCTGCTCCGCGCTTGTCGGCCATGTTCTTTTTGTAGCGGTTTAAAGAGATGTTTCTTGTGATCTTTCCGAGAAAGGTCGCCAGATTTTGCGGTCTTTTCGGCGGAATTGAGTTCCAAGCGTGCAGATATGTACTGTTGACACACTCAGCGGCATCCTCGGCGTTTCCGAGGATGTTTTTGGCGATGGAGGTGCAGTATCCGCCGTACTTTTTCTCTGTGGCAGATATCGCGCTTTCGTCTCGCCCAAAATAAAGTTCAATTATTTTTACATCATCCATAAGAAAACCTCCTTTCACCTATATACACAACTTTCCCGGAAAAACAGCACATATTTTACCAAAAAATACACGCCATCTGTTTTTGACGGCGTGTACTGATCTTTTTATTGAAAGTTTTTGAAGGTTCCAAGGAAACTTTTTTCAAAAAGTTTCTTTGGCGTACTCCTTACTCAGCGTCCTTTGCGGCCTCTGCGATGATCTTCTGAGCAACGTTGCCGGGAACCTCTTCGTAACGAGCAAATGCGAATGTGAACTTACCGCGGCCCTGCGACATGGCGCGAAGAGCGATGGTGTAATCATTCATTTCTGCCTCGGGAACCTCTGCCTCAACGGTCGTGTAGCCCTTCTTGCCTTCTACGCTCTCCATACCGAGCATTCTGCCGCGGCGCTTGTTGAGGTCGCCGATAACGTCACCGACGATGCCCTCGGGAACTGTTGCAAGAAGTGTACCTACCGGCTCGAGGAGCACGGGATTTGCCTTGGGAAGACCTTCCTTGTATGCGAGACGAGCCGCAAGCTTGAACGAAATTTCATTCGAGTCAACCGGGTGGTAAGAGCCGTCGTAAAGGTCAGCCGCGAGATTTACAACAGGGTAACCTGCGAGCACGCCCTTGAGCATTGCCTCTTCGAGTCCCTTTTCAACTGCGGGGTAGAAGTTCTTCGGAACTGTACCGCCGACAACAGACTGCGTGAATGTAAGGCCGTCTGCCTCACCGCGCGAGAATCTGATCTTAACGTGGCCGTACTGACCCGATCCGCCCGACTGCTTCTTGTGCTTTCCTTCAACGTCCGATCTGCCCTTGATGGTCTCGCGGTATGCGGTCTTGGGCTCTTCAAACTTGATGGATGTGCCGAAGCGGCTCTTGAGCTTGGATACTACAACGTCGAGATGAATGTCGCCCATGCCCGAGAGGAGAAGCTGATGTGTTTCAGCGTTGTTCTTGTATTTGAGTGTGAGGTCTTCTTCAAGAAGCTTTGCGATACCGCCCGAGATCTTGTCCTCGTCGCCCTTTGCTGTAGGAACGATCGCCTTTGTCATGAAGGGCTCGGGGAAGATGATGGGAGCGTACTTTGTATCAGCCGATGCACTTGTTGTAAGTGTGTCGTTTGTATTTGTGTTAGCAAGCTTAGCGGTCATACCGATATCGCCGCAACAGAGCTCTTCGACCTCGGTCTGCTTCTTACCCTTGATGGTGTATATGTGCGAGAACTTTTCGGTTCCGCCTGTTGTTGTGTTCTTAAGTATAGTGTCGCGCTTGAGAGTACCGTTCATAACCTTGAAGAAGGACATCTTACCGACGAACGGGTCAGCGACTGTCTTGAATACGAAGATCTCGCCTTCGCCGTCGGGATTGATCTCTTTCGCTGTGATCTCGTCGCCGACAACAACGCGCTCTGCCTTCTTTGCAGTATGACGCGGGAAGGAGTCAACGATAGCATCCATGAAGTTCTCAACGCCCCAGAGCTTTGTAGCGGCGCCGCAGAATACGGGAACGATTTCTCCGTGAATAATACCCTCGTGGACGGCGTTGATCGCTTCCATGTGCGTGATCTCCTCGCCCTCGAAGTACTTCATCATCAGATCCTCATCGGTGCTTGCAACTGCTTCCATCAGCATATCGCGGTATTTTGCAACCGCTTCCTTGCTCTCTTCGGGGATCAGCTCAATGCTGTGACGGCCGTTCTTATCAAACACGTGCGCGGATTCGTCGATCAGGTCGATCGCACC
>JAZNZQ010000192.1:0-8766 GCA_045595035.1 Eubacteriales bacterium
CGCTCGGAGAGGTGCGCGAGTACGAAGCAGGCACCGCCGTAAAAGCAATAAAGCTGTTTGTGATCTAGGGGGATGCGCCAAAGAAACTTTTTGAAAAAAGTTTCTCTGGACTCTTCAAAAACTTTTCAGAGCACTTTTTCAGCATAGAAAAACGATTCGTACAGATGTGAAATATGTGCGAAAATAAGAATAAAAACCTTTTTATTTGAAAGGTTTTGGCAGGGGGTGCGGGGGATACCCTTTTGCCTAAAAGGTATCCCCCCGGAGGTATTATGTTTTACAGATCTGATCTGATATCGTGTAAGCACGGGTTTTCCACCAGAGAGGGCGGCGTGAGCGTGCTTTCTCACACGGCATCGATGAATCTTGCATTTGGGCGCGGAGACGATGATGCTACCGTGCTTGAAAACCTTCGCATCTTTGCGGGGGCTGTCGGCATTGATGAAAAAAGCATAGTATCTGTGCCGCAGATACATTCCACCGACGTGAGGATAGTCGGCGGGAGTGAGCGCGGCATGGGATATTTTACCCCTGCGGCATTCGAGTGCGACGGCTACGTAACACGCGAGAAGGGCGTTGCGCTCGGAGTAAAGACGGCCGACTGCGTACCGATACTGCTCTATGACGACAAAAACGCGGTCATAGGAGCGCTTCACGCGGGCTGGCGGGGAAGTGTCGGCGGCATCGCGCGTGTCGGGGTCAAAAAAATGCGCGAGCTTGGAGCCAAACCCTCTCACATCAAGGCGGCGATAGGTGCCGCTATCGGTGCCTGCTGCTATGAGGTGGGAGAAGAGGTGTACCTTACGGCGCGCGAGAATCTCGGTGAGGATCTCGCAAAAAAATTTATAGTACCCTCGGGTGAGCGCTACAGAGCGGACCTTAAGGGGCTGAACCGCGAGCTGTTACTGCTTGAAGGGCTTCTCCCCGAAAATATAGACGTATCGGAGCATTGCACCGCCTGCGAGAGCGACAGATTCTTCTCTCACAGAGCAAGCGGCGGCGTGCGCGGCACGATGCTCTCGGTCATTTCGCTCTAATATTTACTTTTTGCTCACAAAACCCTCACATATATGATGTAAAATAAAAATAACTGTTTGAAAAAATACAGAGTATGTGGTAAAATAATAATATTGACAAAAAATTGGAAAGGACGCCAAGCTTTGGCGAAAAACTTGCCATGATAAAAATAGAACACCTCGTAAAAAGATACGGGAACAATTTTGCCGTCGACGATATCAGTTTTGAGGTCGGCGAGGGTGAGATAGTCGGATTTCTCGGACCTAACGGCGCGGGAAAATCCACCACGATGAACATTCTTACGGGATATCTCTCCTCGACTGCGGGAAGCGTGTCGATAAACGGTATCGACGTGCTCGAGGATCCCTTTGAGGCAAAGAAGCTTATCGGATTCTTGCCCGAGCAGCCGCCTCTTTATCAGGATATGACGGTAAACGAGTATCTTGAATTCGTCTGCGACCTAAAGAATTGCAAGCTCAACCGAGCAAAGCACATTGCCGAGGTCTGTGACGTGATAAAGATATCCGACGTGCGCCACAGAGTCATCAAGAATCTCTCGAAGGGATACCGCCAGAGAGTCGGCATCGCGCAGGCGCTCATCGGCAACCCGAAGGTCATCATCTTCGACGAGCCGACGGTCGGCCTTGACCCGAAGCAGATAATAGAGATAAGAAACCTTATCCGCGCGCTCGGTAAGGACCACACGGTCATCCTCTCCACCCACATACTCCAGGAGGTGCAGGCGGTCTGCGACCGAATCATCATCATCAACAAGGGTAAGATAGTTGCCGACCAGGCGACCGAGGATATCGCACGTGCGCTTGAAAGCTCGAGACGCTTCAATATCAAGATCTGCGGACCGCAGAAGGACGTGCTTGCAATGCTTAAGAACAAGCAGGGGATCTCCTATGCGGAAGCCCTTGCCGAAAAGGACGGAGACGCATACACCTACGTTGTCGAGAGCGAGCCGGGCGTGGATATCAGAAAGAATCTTTTCTATACGCTTGCTGAACGCGATTGGCCCATGGTAGGTCTTGAAGCTGTCGGCATGAATCTTGAGGACATCTTCCTTAAGATAGTCGACGGTAAGGTAAAGTAAGGAGGGGACGAGATGTTTGCCATATATAAAAGAGAACTCAAATCATATTTCATCGGCGGCATAGGATACGTGTTCATCGCGATATTCCTCGCAATGAGCGCGCTCGCATTCTGCCTTACTACGCTTAAGATGCAGACGACCGATATTTCGACATATTCGATCATCATGCTCTTCCTTTTCATCATACTCGTACCGATACTTACGATGAAGCTGTTTTCCGAGGAGAGGAAGATGCGTACAGAGGTACTGCTTCTTACCTCGCCCATCACGCTTGGCGGTATGGTGCTTGCAAAGTATCTTGCGGCGCTCACGCTCTTCCTTATCACGATGGCGCTCTCCTCGCTTAACGTTATCACGCTTTACATCTACGCGGAGCCGCAGACGGCGGTGCTCTTCGGTAACCTCATCGGTATCACGCTCGTCGGTGCGGCATTTATCGCTATCGGCACATTTATTTCATCGCTCACCGAGAATCAGCTCGTTGCGGCGGTCGCTACCATCGGTGTTATAATATTCCTTCTGGTCATCGGCTTTGTCAACGCGTTTATCGACGTTTACGCGGTGAGAACGGTCATCAGCTGGATATCCATCTTCAACCGTTATCAGAATTTCACATACGGTATCTTCGATTTCGCGGCGGTGCTCTATTACCTCTCGATAATCGCGGTATTCCTCTTCCTCACGGTGCGCGTATATGAAAAGCGCCGTTGGGGTTGATAGAAGGAGGTAGAAAAATGAATAAGACACTCTTCCTTCGCAACAAAAAGTTCCGCTACGGCACGGTATCCGTCGTGCTCACCGCGGTGTTTATCGCGCTCGTTGTTATTGTCAACGCGATATTCTCCTCGCTTGCGTACAAGCTCAACTGGTACGTTGATATGAGCCCCGAGGAGTTCTATACGCTCGGAGATGCGAGCAAGGCGCTTCTCTCCGACGTTGAAGCCGACGTAAACATCATCTTCTGTATGGATCCCGACGAGCTCGAGGAGATCCAGGCGATGCGTTACATCTTTACGACGGCAAAGCAGCTTCGTGAGGAATTTCCCAACATCACTATCACTCACAAGGATCCCGAAAAGAATCCTTCCTTCTTCCAGAAGTACAAGATAACCGGAACCAATATCAACGATTATACGGTCATAGTTGAGAGCGGAACCGAGTACCGTGTGTTTACCTGGAGTGCTTTCTACAAGATATCGACCAACACCGGCAACCCCTTCGCATATGACGGTGAGTTCAAGTTCACGTCGGCAATTCTCGCCATCACACAGACAGAATCGCCCATCGTGTGCTTCACAAAGAACCACGGCGAGGATCCCAACCTCTACCTTATCGAGCTTCTTATCGATGCGGGCTACGATTTCCGCGCGATAGACCTCACAACAGAGGACATTCCCGAGGATTGCCGCCTTGTAGTCATCAACAATCCCCAGACCGATTTCATCACTACAAACGATGGCTCGGACATTTCCGAGATCGAGAAGATAGACCGCTTCCTTGACAAGTTCGGCTCGCTTATGGTATTTATGTCTCCCGACGTAAAGGAGCTTCCCGACCTTGAGGAGTATCTTGAAGAGTGGGGCATCAAATTTGAGAGATCGCTTGTCCGCGACGTATCGAACAGCGTGTCGATAGACGGCTTCTCGCTTGTTGCAAGCTATCCCACGGAGGGCTACGGTGCGTCGATCCATGCCGATCTTCGCAACCTCGCACAGCCCCCCAAGACTATTGTCAAGTATGCAATGCCGATAAAGACACTCTTTGACGAGAACGGCGACTACTTCCTTAACAATATCGAGAGAAATATCTCGCCTGTGCTCACATCATCCGCAAAGGCGATCGCGATGCAGAACGGCGAGCAGATAAGCTCGGCTACCGATATCGATAAGTACAACCTTATGACCTTTACTTACGAAAAGACGCTTATTGATAACGATCCCTATTTCTCCTACGTGCTTGCCTGCGGATCGGCCAACTTCGCAGATCAGGCATACGTTACCTCGAACACATACGCAAACCGCGACATCCTTTACAGTGCGCTCCGTGCTATGGGTAAGGACAAGGTGCCGGTGGATATCGATTATAAGATACTCACAGACACATCCATTGAGGATATCACCACCGCCGAGGCAACCGGATGGACCTGGGGACTCACACTCGTGCTTCCTCTGCTCTCGCTTCTTGCAGGATTTGTTGTGGTAATCAGGAGACGTCACTCATGAGAAAACAGAAAAAGCTTATATTGGCGCTGGTCATAGTTTTTGCTATACTTGTGGGCGCATATTTTGCGGTCGTTATGCCGATAGTCAACCGCGAGGAACCGGTCGAAACGACAGCTCCTCCCGAGACGACCGACGGAGAGCAGATCGGTGCCTCTGACAGAATTCTTATGTTCGAGCAGATAACGCGAGAGAACATACAGAAGATAGAAGTGCATAACACCTACGAGGAGTTCACCTTTAACCGCGTGGACGGCGGCTTTAAGATAGAGGGACACGAGGACGTGACGCTCGATGCCGAGCTTTTTGCTTCCTTTATCACAAGTTGCGGATATACACTGTCGGTCTCGCGTATCGATGAGCCGGAGCCGTTTTCGGAATACGGACTTGACGATGCGAAGGTGTGGTATACGCTTACGACGACCTCGGGCGATAAGCACACCGTATATATCGGAGACAAGACTGTCGTCGGTAACGGTTACTACGCGCGCTACGAGGGCAGAGATAACGTGTATATACTTGATAACACGGTTGCCGATACGATACTTGAGCCGGTCACAAAGATGGTGACTCCGCTTCTTTCCTACTATGAGTATTCGCTTGAAAAGCGCCTCACATATTTCAACTTCTTCCGCGGCGAGGAGCTCTATTTCAGATTGGAAGCACTCGGTGCGGGTGAGGAGACCGACATAGAGGCGATGGCAAACTACAAGATGACCTTCCCCACAAGCTACGTACCCGCAGAGGAGTGCGATACGATATTCCAGTCGCTTGCAGGTCTTACGGGAACAGAAACGGTGGCGCTCGGCACGACCGAGGAGGATTTCAAAAAATTTGGTCTCGATAAGCCGAAATATCAGATAATATTCGAGGTCGACGGCGTTGAGCAGTACCTTGTGATAAGCGAGCGTCAGGAGGACGGCACATATTACGTCGGCTCGGGACTATTTGATCTTATTGCAAGGGTCGATTTTGCGACAGTCTCCTTTGTTGAGGATTCGCTTATAAAGTGGGTATCCCCCTACATTTTCAGAATGAATATCGGCTCGGTCGACACACTTGAGATAAGCGTCAAGGATTTCTCCGAGATATTCAAGCTTGAGGGTACGGGAGAGACACTTACCGTTACGACGACATCAAACGGGGCTAAGGTCGACGTTGATAACTTCAAGTCGCTCTACCGCACGCTCTTAACGATCAGTATCGAGGGCGAGACCGGATTTTCCGAGGAGGATAAAGCGGAGGTGGCGGTCGATGACAAGCTCTTTATGACGATGAAGGTCAAGACCAGAAGCGGACTTGAGAGGACCTATAAGTTCTTCCGCTATTCCGACAGAAGAAGCTACCTTGAGATAAACGGCTCGGGTGACTTTTACGTGCTTCACAATCTCGTATCGAAGATAAGAAACGATGCCGAGAAGGTAGTGAAGGGAATTACGGTAGACCATACCGAAAAATACGATTAAAAAGAAAAAAAGAGGGAAAATCGCTTGCGAATTTCTCTCTTTTTTGCTATAATACTTTTTGGTTGTTTTTGGAGGTTGTAATGCATTCACTGTTTATAAAGGATAAAAGATTTTATTTTACCGTGGCGAAGATAGCCATACCGATAGCACTTCAGGGGCTTATCACCACCGGTGTCAATATTATGGATACGGTCATGGTGGGCGCGGTCGGACAGACCCAGCTCTCTGCCGTCTCGCTTGCCAATCAGTTCATAAACATTTTTCATATCTTCTGTATGGGTATCGGAATGGGCGCATCGGTGCTCGTTGCGAGATATTTCGGTATGGACGACCGTTCATCACTAAAGAAGACCATCACCATAATGCTTCGCCTTGTGCTGGGGCTTTCGGTGCTCTTTTCGGTTGCGACTGCGCTTGTTCCGCGCGCGATAATGCTCATCTATACCTCCGAGGAGCCGATAATCGCATACGGTATAGACTACCTTTGTTGGTCGGTGCCGACGTACGTCTTTCTCGGACTGTCTGTTACCTGCACGATAGTGCTCAGAAATGTCAAGCAGGTGCACATTCCGCTTATAACCTCGATCGCCGCATTTTTTGTCAACGTCGGAGCAAACTATATATTCATCTTCGGCGAGTTCGGTGCTCCCCGTATGGGGGTCGCGGGTGCGGCGCTCGGCACGTTTATTGCGCGTGTGTTTGAGTTTGCAGTCATCTGCGGATACCTATTTGTCATCGACAAAAAGATAGGATACCGCATACGCGAGATCGTGCGCCCTGTCGGTGTCATCTGGCGCGAATACATACGTATAAGCATCCCCGTGCTTATCTCGGACGGCATCCTTGCTCTCGGTAACAACTCGGTCGCAATGGTCATTGGCAGACTCGGTGACGATTTCGTGGCTGCAAACGCGGTCACGACCGTATCACAGCAGCTCTCGTCGGTCATGATACAGGGATTTTCGCAGGCGGGTGCCATCATTACGGGATATACGCTCGGTGAAGGGGACCGCGAGAAGGCACTGCGCGAGGGATATGCCTTTCTCGGGCTTGGATTCTTGTTCGGAATTATCGCGTCGGCTATTCTTACCGCAATAAGCACACCCATGATAAGCGCGTACGAGCTATCGCCCGCCTCTCAAGAGATCGCGCGCTCGCTTATGTGGTCCATAGGAATAATAATCGTCTTTCAGGCGACAAACAGCATCATGACAAAGGGCGTTCTTCGCGGCGGCGGAGACACAAAGATGCTTATGCTTGCCGACAATATCTTCCTCTGGGTGGCATCGGTGCCGCTCGGAGCGATCGCGGGACTTGTGCTTCATCTACCTGCGTTTTGGATATATTTCTTCTTAAAATGCGACCAGGTGCTCAAGTGTATCTGGTGCGTTGTCCGGCTTCGCAGCGGAAAATGGATAAAAAAGATACGTTCTGAGAAGGAGATTTCGGCATAGGGGTATTGACTTTCATATGCGAAAGTGATATAATACAGAGGAATAGTAATCAATAAAATCCATACGGAGGATACGATCATGACACATATCAAGACACTTGAAACTCGTAATCTTTGCGAAAGCGCTAAGAAGGGCGGCTGCGGCGAATGCCAGACATCCTGCCAGTCCGCTTGCAAGACAAGCTGCGGTATTGCTAACCAGCAGTGCGAAAACAAGAACGCAAAGGCAGACAAGTAATCTGTCATACCGATAAAAACGCCGCCGTCCTCGGCGGCATTTTTACTGTTAAAGGAGATCAAAATGATACATCAGTATAAACTCGGAGGATACAATATAGTCCTCGATATCTGCTCGGGCTCGGTGCATGCCGTGGACGACGTTGCGTACGATATTATTGCTATGTTTGAGGGCAACGACCGCGATAGCATCATCGCCGCTATGTGCGAAAGGTATGAGGGCAAGGACAATATTACACGCACCGATATCGAGGAGTGCTATGCACAGATCGAAGAGCTTAAGGATATGGGCAAGCTTTTTGCGCCCGATACCTTTGCACCGATGGCGGGCGAGCTTAAGGCAAAGACAGCGGGCGTGGTCAAGGCGCTCTGCTTACATATCGCGCATACCTGCAACCTCAACTGCGCCTACTGCTTTGCAAGCCAGGGTAAATACCACGGCGAGCGCGCGGTAATGAGCTTTGAGGTGGGCAAGAGAGCTCTCGATTTTCTTATCGAGAATTCGGGCAGCCGCCGCAACCTTGAGGTCGATTTCTTCGGCGGTGAGCCGCTTATGAATTTCGACGTTGTAAAAGAGCTCGTTGCATACGCGAGAAGCGTTGAGGAAAAGCACAACAAGAATTTCCGCTTCACGCTTACGACAAACGGACTGCTCGTTGACGACGACGTGATAGATTTTGCCAACCGCGAGTGCGCTAACGTCGTGCTCAGCTTGGACGGACGAAAAGAGATCCACGATGCTTACCGTGTCGACTATGCGGGCAACGGAAGCTGGGATAAGATCGTTCCTAAATTTCAAAAATTCGTAGAGGCGCGCGGCGGTAAGAATTACTATATGCGCGGAACATTTACACATGCAAACCCCGATTTTCTTGAGGATATAAAGACGATGCTCGACCTCGGCTTCTCGGAGCTTAGCATGGAGCCGGTCGTATCCGCTCCCGGGGATGCGGCAGAGCTTACAGAGGAAGATCTTCCCATCGTGCTCAAGCAGTACGAGGAGCTTGCAGAGCTTATGCTTGAGCGCGACCGCGAGGGCAAGCCATTTACCTTCTATCACTATATGATAGATCTGACCGGTGGACCCTGCATCTACAAGCGTATCTCGGGCTGCGGCTCGGGCACCGAATATATGGCGGTCACCCCCTGGGGCGACCTTTACCCCTGCCACCAGTTCGTGGGGGATGAAAAATTCAGGCTGGGCGACATTTGGACGGGTGTGACCAACACCGCAATACAGGGCGAGTTTGCCGCCTGCAACGTCTATGCGCATCC
>JAZNZQ010000193.1:0-4869 GCA_045595035.1 Eubacteriales bacterium
GGGTGATGATATCAGCAATGGTATCCGAGATTCCCTTTTCTCTGCCCGATATACCGGGCGCCTTTATAAGTTTCTTTATAAGCTCAGTCATTTTTTTACTCCTAACCAATTTTCGTTGAGTTCATCAAATATCGCAGCTACAAGATCGGGCATGGCGAACATGTCGTGTCTGTCTATCACGCAGGTCGCGCTGTGAAGATATCTTGTCGGAGCCGAGAGTGCGATGCACTTTACGCCCGACGTGCTCTTGTGGATGTGCGCGGCATCGTTTCCGCCCGACACGTATTTTTTGACCTGACATTTTATATCATTCTTTTTCGCGGTATCAAGTGCCAGATTAAAAAACTCTCTGTTGTAGATCGTACCGCGGTCGGCAATAGAGAGCACACCGCCCTCTCCGACGTATGCAACGCGCGTGGATTCGGGAACGTCTGCAATATCTGCGATCGCCGTCGTTTCAAGCACGATCGCCATATCCGGCTCGATAATATTTGCCGCAACGGTCGCACCCGAAAGACCTATCTCCTCGCGTGTCGAAAATGCAAAGCAAACGTCATATCCGAGCTTCTTCTCTGCGGCATCGCGTATAAGTTCGATCATAAGCGCGCAACCGAGTCGGTCATCAAGCGCCTTGCTTTTTATATTTTTCTTGTCCTTACCAAAAAAGACAAACTCCGAATCAAAGGTTCCGTAATCGCCGACAGCCACGTACTTTTCTGCATCCTCACGGTCGGCGGCGCCGATATCGATGTACATCTTGTCCTTGGGTGTTGACTCTGCCCTTTCCTTTGCGGTCTGCAGATGTATCGGCTTGCTTGTGATAACGCCCTTGATATCCCCTGTAGTACCGAGGAGGACCACACGTCGGCCGCAGAGCACTCTGTCGTCAATTCCGCCCACAGCCGAGAAATGGAGATATCCGTCATCGTCGATTCGGTTTACCATAAATCCGACCTCGTCCATATGCGCCGAGATCATCAGCTTTTTAGAGCTGTCCGTACCCTTGACGGTCGCAATAACGTTGCCTATTCTGTCGCAGAAGACCTCACAGGGCAGGTCTGCTATCTCTTTCTTTATCGCCTCAGCTACGCGAAATTCATATCCCGAGGGGCCGTGTATCTGCGAGAGGCGGTGAAGCGTATCTATCATTCTCTTCTCACTCATCTCGAAAACTCCTCCCCTATCTTTTTATCGCACACGATTGCACAGACGAGCTTCGATAGCTCCATCGCATCCTCTACGCTTATGACCTCGCTGTAGGTGTGCATGCTCTTAAGCGGCAAGCTCAGCACCGCACTCGGCACACCCGCGCGTGTAAGTCCTATCACGTTGCCGTTCGTGCCCGTGTTCGATGCCTCTGCTATCGTCTGGAGCTTTATCTCCTTCTCTTTTGCAAGTGCTATAATATCGCGTGTAAGCTTGTAGTCGGTGAGCGCCGAGTAGGATACCGACGGTCCCTCCCCGAGCTTCAGCGTTTCTTCCTTCTTTGTGTCGGGCGTGTATGCAAAATTCACGTCGAGCACGATAGCATAGTCGGGATCGATCGCAAAAGCACCCGTTCTCGCCCCCACAAGTCCAATCTCCTCGCGCGAGGAAAGAAGCAGATACACGTCGCCCGCAAGCTCGTTTCGATCTGCCATCATGATCCCGTACGCGGCGCACGCACCGCAGCTCTTATCGTCAAAGCCCTTGCCCGCGATCTGAGAGCCGAGAAGCTCGGTATAAACGGGAGCAAATCCGACAGGTGTACCGATGGGAGCAAGCTCAAGAAGCTCCTCCTTCGAATATCCCGTATCGACAAGAAGCTCCTCGACCTTCTTTAGCTTCTTAGCATCTCCCGGCTTTTGAAGATGAGGGGGAGTGGATGCTATCACGCCGTAGATCTTCTCTTTTCCGTATACCACGACCTCGGACGCCTGCATGATCCTCGTGTCAAGTCCGCCGACGCTTGTGAGCGAGAGGAATCCGCCCTCTTTTACATCGGTGACAAGCATTCCTATCTCGTCAAAATGCGCGTCGACCAATATCTTCGGCGCATTCTCACGTCCGCATCTCTTGATAAAAATATGGTTCCCTATCGGGTCGCACTCATATTCGTCAAAATGAGGCGCAAGAAGCTCACACAGCCCCTCGGCATCATATATTTCGCTTCCCGAGACCGACATAAGGCCCGAGAGCGATATTATAAGTTTCTTTAATTTATCCATTATTTTCTCCTTGGAAAGAATTTACTGTATCCTTGAAGCAGTTCCCGCGCACCTCAAAATTCTTGAATGCATCAAAGCTTGCACAGGCGGGTGAGAGCACCACCGCTTCCCCTCTTTTTGCCGCATTCCTTGCCGCGATGACAGCTTCCGTGAAATCGGCTCGCTCGACAATCTCGAGTCCGCTTTCCTCAAGGTCCTTGTGGGCGAGAAGCGCTGACTTTATCTTTTCTCTTGTCGCACCTGTGAGCACCGCCACCCTTGCATGAGAGATGAGCGTATCGGCAAGCGGCTCAAAGGGTATGTTCTTGTCATAGCCGCCGCAGATGACCACGACCTTATCTTTAAACGAAGAGAGCGCCGCCGCCGTGCGTGTGGGAGATGAATCTATCGAGCTATTGTAATATTTCACTCCGTCAAGCTCACGCACAAACTCGAGGCGATGCTCGACGCCGCCGAAGGTCCTTGCCACGTGCTCTATTACGTCGGGCGATACCATACCGCGTGTGAGCGATATTGCCGTCATATAGTTTTCAACATTATGCCTTCCGGGAAGCTTTATGTTCGAGGTGCGAAGGATCGGCATTATCTCGCCCTCATGAGCGAAGCAGATATATCCCTCCTCCTCGCAAATAACGGGACAGTCAAATTCAAGAGAAAGCTCTGCCGCGCTCCTTTTCGACGAAAATACCGTCACTGCGCGCTCCGCCTTCTTTGCTATCTCTGCGGTACGGTCGTTTTCGGCATTGAGCGTAAGATACACGTTGCCCGCGTTCTTGCAGATATTCTTCTTTGCTTCGGCATACTCCTCCATATCGGTGTGCCAATTAAGGTGATTCGGAGTAATATTCGTTATCGCCGCGCGCTCGGGCGAGCGTGTCATCGTCTGAAGCTGGAAGCTTGACAGTTCGACCACGGCGACATCGTTCTCGGTCATTTCATCAACAAGCGGGAGAAGCGGGGCGCCGATATTACCGCCGACAAAGACACGTCTGCCTTTGCCCTCTCGCTCAAACTGCTCCGAGAGAAGCTTATAGGTAAGCGTTGTCGTCGTTGTCTTTCCGTCGCTGCCCGTGATACCGATGATATTTGCCTTCGTCATCTCGAAAAAGAGCTCCATCTCGCTTGTAAGCAGTGCCCCGTGCGCGACGGCTTCCTTTATTCCCGCAACATCGGGTCGGATACCCGGAGAGCGAAATATAACGTCCTCGGTGATATTATCAAGATATCCCTTGCCGAGAACAAGCTCCACGCCCTTCTCCTCAAGCTCTGCCGCGATCTCACCGAGCGCCTCGCGGTCCTTCATATCACGTGCGCTTAGCTTCGCGCCGCGTTTAAGTAAAAAATCTATAAGCGGTATATTTGATATTCCTATTCCAAGCACGGTGATCTTCCCCGACTCTGTTGCATTTTTTATTGCACTTAAGATATCCATTTTCTCCCGCCTTTCGTTATTTTATAAATTATACATTATATATTATATAAAAAATAGTCATTTCTTGCAATAGAATGAGAAGAAAAAAGAAAAAATCCTTTGCAAATCGGCAAAAATTTGGTATAATAATATTTGATAATGAAATTAAAGGATGTTATGCATGGCTAAGACAACAAGCTATAACGATCAAAGTATAGTTCTGCTCAAGGGAGCCGACAAGGTGCGTAAGCGCCCCGCCGTAATTTTCGGCTCAGACGGACTCGAGGGATGCGAGCACTCGTTTTTTGAGATACTCTCAAACTCTGTTGACGAGGCGCGCGAGGGCTACGGAAACGAAATAAAAATAACTGTATATAGCGACCTTTCCATTGAGGTCGAGGACAAGGGGCGCGGAGTTCCGCTCGGCTGGAACGAGAAGGAACAGCGCTGGAACTGGGACCTCATATACTGTGAGCTATACGCGGGCGGCAAATATAACAACAACGGCGACGATTCGGCATACGAATATTCGCTCGGACTGAACGGTCTCGGCGCTTGTGCTACACAGTGCGCGTCCGAGTATATGGAGGTTCGCTCCTACGACGGCAAGAGGGAATCGAAGATAACCTTCGAGCGCGGCGAGCCCACAAGCGAGCTTATCGTGACCGAGCTTACGCCCAAGCAGAGGCGCACGGGCACGGTCATCCGCTGGAAGCCCGACATTGAGGTCTTCACCGACATTCGCATACCGCATCTTTTCTACATCGACACATTGAAGCGTCAGTCGGTCGTAAACGCGGGACTCAAATTCAAGCTTCTCTTACAGCAGGCAGACGGAAGCTTTGCCGAGAGCGAATATCTTTATGAGAACGGCATCTCCGACTACATATCGGAGATCGCGGGCGAGACTGCGATAACTCCTCCCGTACTCTGGAAGCTTGAAACGCAGGGACGCGACCGCGAGGACAAGGACATGTACAAGCTCAAGGCAGACTTCTCCTTCTGCGTATCTAATACCGTAAACGCGATCGAATACTACCACAACTCGAGCTTTCTCGAGCACGGCGGCTCACCCGACAAGGCGGTGCGTACTGCCTTCGTATATGCGCTCGATAAATATCTCAAGGCGGGCAACAAGTACAATAAGAACGAGGCGAAGATCACCTTCGGTGACGTTGAGGACTGTCTTGTGCTCGTAATAAACAGCTTCTCGACCCAGACTTCCTATGAAAACCAGACAAAGAAGGCGAT
>JAZNZQ010000194.1:0-8562 GCA_045595035.1 Eubacteriales bacterium
TCGGGAACGATGATTATCTGTCTGTTTGCAAGATAGGGCTTAGAGAATGTGTACTTCTCGATACGCTCCTCATTTACAGAGAAGCCGTTCCAGATAATGTCGATATTCTTAGCTGCGATCTCCATATCCTTGGAGTTCCAGTCGATGGGCTGAAGCTTGAGCTTAAGTCCAAGCTCCTCGCATACTGCCTTTGCAAGGTCGATATCAAATCCGACGATGTTGCCCTCGTCATCTGTATAACCCATGGGAGGGAAGCTTGCATCAAGGCCGAGAATTATCTCTTCCTTACCGAGAATATAGGTCATAGATGTATCTTCGGGATTTTCGACCATCTCACCGGGGAAATCGTTTCCGCGAAGGATAGCATCTTCTCCGAACCATTTTTTGGAGATCTCTGCCGCTTTTCCGTTAGAGTAAAGCTCATCGAGAACTCTCTGTATCGTGATCGCGAAATTTACGTCTTCCTTACGGAAACCGATCGCGTATTCCTCAGCACCGAAATCATCTTCAAGGATCGTGAAGGATGTGTGGTTTACCTTCTTGCCGCAAGATACGCACATTGCCGCGCACATTACAATTGCAAGAACCAAAGCTAAAAATTTTTTCATGTTTTTCCTCTTTCTGCCATACAAGCATTTTAATACAGTCATTCTATCACAAACAAAAGCAAAAATCAAGTACTTACTTAATTTATTTTGAATTTTTTATTACTTTTTTTCGATACTTATTCATTCTGGTAAATAAAATCTCACTATTGCCATACATTCGCGTACAGCGCCCGGGATGACGGCATACCACGGAGACCGACCGCTTATATGCGATGCCTCTTTTATTCCGACCGAGTCCGCAATGATACCGGCGCGAAAGACGTGATATTCGTTTGTGGAATACACGATCTTATACGAATGAGAAATGCGTGAATCGATCAATGCCTTGGAAAATTCGAAATTCTCGGCTGTGCTGGTCGACCTGTCCTCTTTTATTATAAGAGAGGCAGGCACACCGCGCTCTATGAGATACTGCTCCATGGCAAGCGCCTCGGATATCGGTTCATCGCTTCCCTGTCCGCCGCTTACGACTATGAGCGCATCGGGATTCTTTTTGTGATATTCGAGCACTGCATCAAGGCGTGCGGCAAGACTTTTGCTCGGTTTATCGCCTCTCAACCCCGCGCCGAGAACGATCACGGCATCCTCGTCATAGTCTGCGTTATCACTATTTCCCCATACAAGAAGAAAAACAACAGCGGCCATGGCAAGCAAAATGCAGACGTAAAATATTATTTTTACAGGAGCGGAAAGTTTGGGATAAAAAGCACCGACCAAAAGAAAGAGGATCGCAAGCACCCACGTTACAAACACGCCCGCATGCATATTTGAGGATAAGCTCACCCACACGGCATTTATTAAAAGCAACACACCGCAAAGGATATCAAAATATCTCATTTTCTTTTCCTTTTCATGATATAATTATAGGTCAGCATACCGCCAAGACTGAAAAGTCCGACAATGCCGTACAATAGGAGCGCGCCGAGATAATTCTCCTCTCCGATAAGATGTCCGCCAACGGTAGAGGAAAGCACAGAAGGTATACGCGCCACAAGCGATATCGCAAGAAATGCACCGAGCTTGATATCGGTAAGTCCCACAAAATATGTCACAAGATCCTTGGGGGTGCCGGGAATAAAAAAGAGCACGAACACAAGAGCGTTTCTTCTTTTTTCGGTCTTGAGAAAAGCAAGTTCGTTTATCTTGTCACGCGAAACAAAAAGCTCGACAAGCGCGACTCCGTATTTTTTCGTCAGCAGAAACACAAGAGCCGATGCCGCCGCTACTCCCGCATAGCAGACAAGCGTGCCTACAAAGGGACCGAGCACGTAGCCCGCGCCGCTCTCGACAAACTCCCCGGGGACAAATGCGACGAACACCTGCAAAAATTGAAGTCCGAACACGACGAGCGGTCCCGCCGCGCCAAACGAAGCGATATATTCTCTGAATTCTTCATTTGAGAAGGAGGAAAACCAATTCCAGACAAAAAGTGTCAATAGAATAAATACCGCAAGCGCTATTACAAGCGACACGATCGCTATGACCTTTCGCAATTTTACATTCATTTTATTCCCTCCCGTCTACCATTTAAAATATTATACCTCGCAAGAATAGAAAAAGCAACCTGTGAAAGGTTGCTTTTTTGTTAAATATCAAAAAGATATGCAAGAGTGAGCTTCGCAGTATCGCGGATCCCGTCAACGTGTGCCCTCTCGACTCCGTGGCTACGCAAGCTCTACGATATATTTTGTATCTATATTATACATTGCTCTTTCCCTTATCTCCGCCTTCACCTTTAAATCCGATCTCATCTCTGAAGAATCCGCGTGTATCCGCCCAACGTCCTTCCTTGTCGCAGATCGATACGCGAACGTAAAGAGCTCTCGGGTCTATGTCAAAATCGGCAGAGGTGATATTCTCACCGTGAAGGAATTTCGGTGCCTTGTTTCCGACGTGTACGTGTACGTGCGCGACCTCGGAGCATTCGATATGCACTTTTGTGCCGTCGATCGAGACCTCCTTGAATATCGGCCCCATCGACGAATACATCTCGCCTGTCTCCATCGCATCTATAACAGAGCCATACGTAAATTCATCGGGCATGATCATAGTAAACGCACCGAACGAATCGCATCTGTAGTCTCCTTCGGGATAGAAATTATGATTATCGTCCGCGCCGTGGCAGTTCACTCTCTTGCCCATACGGAGCATCTTATCGTAAAGTGCGCCCGCATAGTCGATACCGCTTCCGATGTGTGCGGCATAATTCATTATCTCAAGACTGAAATAGCCGTCATACGCAAGGACATCCTCCTCGGCCTCCATCGACCACGTGGGATGGTTGTAAGCAACAAGGTAGCCGTTTTCCTTTGCTATACGGATAAACTCGTTTATGTATTCGCGCGAATAGATCCTCTCAGAGTCGGGACCGACACCTACGACCTGATCCTCAACTCCGTCACGTCTGAAATACTTTGTGTAATAATAGTTGGGGCAGACCATCTTGACGTTGTGAGGGTCCTTTGCGTAGAAGCACATATGTATCTCTTTGTCGTAAAGATTATAATAGCATGTCTTGTCGGGGCGCACGTATGCCTCGTAGCCCGTGAGCATCATAAACTTGTCATCGCTCATGTGAGTGTGGTCGGTCGGACGCTCGTGGTCGGTGATACAAAGGATGTCATATCCGTGAGACTTGTACATCTGTACGACCTCTTCGGGTGTCTTCTTGGCATCGGAAAGCGTGGTGTGGCAATGAAGATTTGCCTTGTACTGCTTTTTGTTGGGAGAAATAAGGTATTTCATAATATATCCTTTCGTTATATATATTTGTCAATGTGTAAGCAGAAGCATCGCAACAAACAGAAGTGCTATTACCCACGAGCTTCCCTTGATCTTCTTAAAGCAGCCGCAGTCGCGCATACCGAAACGAGCTGTGATATCGGGCTTAAGAACATAGCAACGAAGAAGAACGCACCGCTGAAGACCGAGGTAACACCTGCATTGACCTTGCAGAAGGTAGCACCCGTAGAGGTAGCGCATATAGCACCTGTCGTGGTCGCAATAGCATCGGAGAGCATGCCCTGATTCATATTCAACGGCTCGCCCGACTCATCAAGAATGCCTGCGCGCTCACAAGCTGCATAAAGCGTTCCATTGTCGTCACTCGATAAAATTATATCTATATTGTATCACATTTTAAAAAAATTACCATATTTTTATCAAAATTTCACAAAGAAAAAACGGCAAGAATTTTGCCGTTTTTCTCGGTTTATATATTGCCGCTCTGAGACCGTTTTTCAATCAAGCCCTGCCGTTTGGTTTATCTTATCTTTAACGGTGTTTATTCCGGCTTCAAGCTCTCTTACAATAGGACAAAGCTGCGCTCTCGTGGTATTCCGATCTGCGATCGGTTCTCCGTATGCATCGATCGTGTAATAGCGGGATGCCCTGCCGTATATGTCTTCAACAGCTTCGATTCCGGTTCCCGCGTATCTCGTATCCTCTATTATAGCTTTAGCTTCGGAAATAAGACTCTGGAACTCTGATATCATCTGTTCATCCACGACCTGAGCAAGTGTTTTTATCGTTGTTCCCGCCGATACGTTGTAAAAATAATCATCTGTAACGTTATATGTCTTGTCATAGGCGATCCAGTTGTCGGTTACGAATGACCCCTCTCCGTTTGCTTCACCTTTGTAGCCGACAATGTTTGCCTGTCCCTCGTATATATCTCCGATCTTATACCAATCGCTTACAATATTTCCGTTAGCATCCCTGTCACAAGTGAACACCGTGACGTATACCTGCGCGTATCCGTTCGAGCTGTCGGATCTCTTTAGAGAGTGAGTCGTAAGATAGAGCGTCATTTCACAGCCATATCCCTCAAACCTTCCTCCGTTTGCCTCGGCAACGTAATCGTCTCCGGTTCCTCTGTTATTATCAAGGTTTTCGTGCTTGATAATAACGGTCGCGGGCTTTGTCTCGCCGTTTATTATCATCTCCAGCTGACCCGCAAAAAGCGTATTGACCGTCAAAGCATCATCGCTTGTCGCATCGCCGACATTTCCTACATAGTTTGAAGTCCATTCCTGTGCGCCGTCAAACTTGTTGTCAAGAACGTCCACGAGCGTATTGTAAGTAGACGTCGTGTTAAGAATGTTCAAAAATTTCTCATGGATCGCCTCGACTGCCTCTTCTTCCGAATCGACATTTATACCGAACTGATAATTTATCAAGGTCTTCGCAGTTTTATTCGCGGGGAAGGTAGATCTGTTAGATCCAACTGTGTAGGTAACCTCAAACGTAAGCTCCTCACCGACACCGATGGTTTTGTTTTTGCCCGTACTGTCTTTAGGGAAATCCACGACCACACCGATAGCGCGGCTTCCGTTAGATGTCTGTATCTTGTCATTGTCATAGTCCGAAACGCTCGTCTGATAATAAAGTTTTCTGAACGCATAGACGCGGCTCGTGTTGTTAAGGACGGTTATCCTGTACGTAACGCTTCCCGCGGTAGAATTTGACGATTTGCTTATCCCCGTGTCTACCGTAGTCGAATAGGGCGTAAAGCTGAAGTTGTTTACGTCAACGCCCGACGCTTTTGCGACCTCGATATTTGTAATAAAAAGACCTGCAGGTATTTCTATCTTGGCTTGTCCTCTTATCGACAGGGTGTCGCTCACAGTAGCATATCCAACAGTTAAAAAGCAAAACATAAGGGAGAGCGCCGCACAAAGTAAAATGTTAATTTTCCTTGTCATAGCCAACTCTCCCTTTTATTGATATTTATTCCTTTGTTCGCATCTCACACCAAAGACGGCTCGGCGCTGTGCTCATCATAAAGCTCGTCGTAATTATCCACCTTTATTTCATACGTGTACACTATTCTTGTGTTTGTGGAGATCACGAACTGTGTTTTTGTCTGGTCGCGGTTCTCGAACATAAGTATCGGAGACTGAATGGTATCTCTGATACCAAGCATCTCGTTAAAGGTCTTTATCGGTATTACCTGATAGCCCTCAAGATCAAACTCCCTGTCGGTCTGCTGAATAAACGAGCGATACGCCGAAACGAGCTTGCGGACCTTGTTTGTATAGTTGATGTCATCGTTTTTGGTAGCAAACACGTAGATGACCAAAGCTATCAAAAGTACAAATGCCAGCGCAGCGGCAACAATAGCCGCGGTAAGGAACAAGCCCTGATATGCCGCGCCGTTGCAAGCAAGCACTTTGCTTTCGGATTCGGGAACGCTTGAAGTCGAGAAGATACTGAAATTCTCCTCGGTGAGCGGAATGTTAAGAGATACCGAATAGGAATTTGCACTATTGTTTTCAAATTCATCGCAACGGCTAAGGACATCTACCTTCATGGTCACTACAAGCGTGCTTGATGCTCTTTTCAAGCCGTACGTGTTTACAAACGTCGTTGCATATGCGTTGTATTCGTTGTAGTCTATAGCAACGCTCTGATCTATTTTGAGACGGCTTCCGCTTTCCATTGTGGCTTTCGTCTCGGGAACAAGCTCGTATGTTTGGACCAATATAGGATCATCGCTGTCAATATTCGATACAACGACATTGGCATCGATACCGTAGCTGTAATCAAATCCGACACGCGACGTATCCATATTAAGCTCATATGAAAAATCGGCCGACATATCCTTGATAAGACTTGCTACGTAAGAATGGTCCTTTTCTATGTAATCCTTTTCAAAGAAATTGTTATCTTTCAGATACACTTTGTAATCGACCTCACCGCTTTCGGTGTATTCGATATAATAAGTGCGATTCATTGTGTCGTAAACGACATAAGAGCCGAGCGCAACAACAACAGCAACAACAAGGGCTATCGTCTGGATCATTATCCATCTTTTTCTGTTGCGCTTGTATTCTTGACGTCGTAATCTTTCGCTTTCAGACATTTTTATTCTCCTTATCTGGCAAATAAGCTCCTCAACCACAGGGTAGGATATCCGATGTAAGGTATCTTATGATCCACACATCCGACTATTGCCGAGTCATAAATAAATCCTGCGTCATTATCCTCGTTGGCATCGCCCTTTGTAAAATACCTGGCTCTGCCGTTTATTATCTGTATATCAACGACTCTGTGAACTACCACATCGCCGCTTTTTTCAAAAACAATTACCTGACCTTCGTTTATAACACGGTCATCATATCTTTCAAATATAGCAACGTCGCCCATGTTAAGCTCGCCTGTCATACTTGAAGTTGCAATGACCAACGCGCCGAAACGGAACTGATTGGATATCAGCATTACGGTGCCTGTCATAATAACGATAACTACACAGGTCAGTATTTTAGAAGCGATCACCGAAAAACGGTTTGCCTTCTGTAGCGCATAGCGCCTTTTCTTCTCGTAAAGATAATCAATAAAATAATATATCCCTATGGGCAGAATAACATTGATAAGTGCCACAAGGGAGTCGGATATTGCAGAGCCGTACGGGATCAAATAGAAGACCCAAACGTTAAGCGCCCTGTATACCATATTCGGTAAAAAACCGTACCGTAAAGACAAATAATTAAAAAGCAAATTGTACAATATGCCGGGAAGCAATGTTTTTCCCACCACATCCATAAAAGCCGAGAATGTGGTTATGCCGGGAACACTTGCACAGATCACAATATCTGCCGTAAGGCATATCAGATATGCAAATACCGATGCGGCAATGTCTTTTTGAGCGCACAGAACGTATCTCACTATCTCAGAGCAGACAATGACCGTACCTATCGGTATTATAAGACTAAAGATAATGTCGGCTTTAAATCCGTATCCGGTTTTCGTAAAGCCGAAATGCAATGCGGAAACATAATAAAAGACAAAATAAAGCAGACCGATCACGGTTATGATCAAAAGCACCTGCTTTGAGTTCATAGAAAGTGCGATTCTTTTTTTGATCGAGAACCACGATATTATCGCCGCCGCGATCAACAAAAGCGCCGCAAGTATCCTTCCGACACCTGCAGGGGCAAACAAAGCGATCAAGAGGACGGCGAGTATCGAGCCCGAAATTATGTATAACTTTTTTCTGTCGCTCGACATCTCCGTCCCCCTCTCTATGTATGATCACTTATGTTGGTTTTTCTGATTAAGCATCAACAGATGTAGCTGTGAGCTCGATTCCGAATGTTGCGCTTGTAGCGGCTGTAACAGGGTCCTTAACGGTAACAGTTACAACAACATCGATCGTTCCGCCGTTCTTAGCAATGCTCATGCCGTCGGGATATGCATAAGATACATCAAACTTTTGCTCATTGGAGTTAGAGGGATTTACAGCACCCGAAAGCTTTGTTGCAGCAACAGAGATCAATGCATCGACATTACTGTCATTTTTGATAGTGAATGTAAACACAGACTGCTGTCCTACAGTAGCAAGCTTGTTAGCTGTGAACGTAGCGTCATCCGAGCTGTGGGATGCTACATCTGCAGTAGTACCTGTACCTGTGGTGCTTGTCGCTTCAGAAGCGGAGAAGTATACCTTCTCATCAAATACAGTATTTGCAACATCAAGGTCGATGTGAGCATTACCGATGATGGTAAGCGTATCTGTAAGAGCTGCATAACCGACTCCGATGAGCATACATGCAACAAGCAAGAATGCTGTAACGATCGTCTTCCTGTTTTTCATTTTGGTCTCTTCCTTTCATAAAAATATTATATACCTAAAGCATAGACACCCTATGTTTTGATATCAAAAAATAAATAACGCACTTGTTTCTGTGGATTTATAGTATTATAGCATATGTTAAAATAAAAATCAATATGAAAAAGTAAATTCTTATTTTGTCCGTTTGTCGGGGCGAAGTACATAGCTTTTGCTGTGTTTTCATATTAACTATTTGCAAAAAAGCGGCTTGGAATAATCCTTCCAAGCCGCTTAAAGACTTATTTGTTTTTCAATGTAGTAACCGATGAAACGAGCATACGGCGAAGTTCAATATATAATACTTTAAATTTATCAAATTCAGCTTTAGATATACTGTTCGTC
>JAZNZQ010000195.1:0-7826 GCA_045595035.1 Eubacteriales bacterium
TCGAAGCTGAGGGTGACGGAATATCGGGCGCGGCATCGCTCCGGATAGAGGGAGGAGATCTTGATATCATCACGGGCGGCGGTGCGGTGAACGGCGACAAAAAGAGCTCCGATTCCTTTGGCGGCTTTATGGGCGGAAAGCCGGGCAGAAATGAAAGACCGGGAAAACCGGGACAGTCGGTGGAGTCGGGACAGATGACGCCTTCTACCGCCGAGACCGAGGATGAGAGCACGAGCATCAAGGGCATAAAAAGCTCGGGCGGACTTCTTATCTCGGGAGGCACTTTCAGAATAGATTCTGCCGACGATGCGGTCCACTCAAATGCAAGCGTAACCGTAAACGGCGGTGAGTTTGAGATAAAGACGGGCGATGACGGATTCCATGCCGACGAAACGCTCACTGTAACCGGCGGAAAGATAAATATTACCGAAAGCTACGAGGCGCTTGAGGCGCTTCACGTTAAGATAAGCGGCGCAACAATATATGCGGTTGCCTCGGATGACGGTATCAATGCCGCGGGAGGAGTCGATCAGAGCGGCTTTGGCGGCCCAAGGGGCGATATGTTCGGAGGCGGCATGGGCGGTCCCGGAGGTATGAGCTCGGGCAACGGAAGTGTCGTTATCTCGGGCGGAAGTATCTACGTTCAAGCATCGGGTGATGGCATAGATGCCAACGGCACGCTTGAGATCACGGGCGGATATACGGTCGTGTGCGGACCGACTTCGGGAGACACCGCGACGCTTGATTACGACAGAAGTGCTACCATCTCGGGCGGAACCTTTATCGGTACGGGCGCGAGAGGCATGGCGCAGACCTTCAGTAATGCGGGGCAAGGACTTATCTCACTCTCGGTCGGAAACTGCAAGGCAGGCACAAAAATTACGCTTACAGACGAGAACGGAAAGCTTATAGCAGAGCACACCCCCGCTCTTGACTATGCGATAGTGATAATCAGCTCTCCCGATATAGCTTCGGGCGGAAAATATACCTTGACGGTAGGTCAAAAAACAACAGAAATAACAGCAGACTAAAAGAAAAGTGTTGCACAAAAGTGCAACACTTTTTTAATCACTCCCAATCCCCATTTGTGTTCCCGACAGAATACCAGTTACAGGCAGAACGATAAATTGTGATTTAATGATTGACTTGTGTTTGATTCTCTGATATAATAAATACGAACAAAATAATTGTCACCGGAGGCAGAGCGCCGTAGCGTTCAATTGCCGGATTAGGTGTCCAAGTGAGCTTGGGATATTGTGTATCAATAGCCCAAGCTCTATTTTTTTATTTTGGAGGTATTTATGAAAAACACAAAGGTTACTCTTGTTCCACTTACAGCAGATGACCGTGAGCAGTTTATCCTGGACAATCAATGGGCATTCAAGTATGGTGCAATGATGGCGTTCGGTGAATGCGATGACCACATCGATGACGAAGGAGAGATTATCTCACGTGCAACGATAGAGAAATCTATCGACAACCCCAAAAGTGAAACATATCGCATTATGCTTAACGGAGAAAAGGTTGGTGGATTGACACTCACGATTGACAAGGAAACACATCATAACCACTTGGATATTCTTTTTGTTTTACCTGAAGTGCACAGCAAAGGAATCGGTTACGGAGCATGGCAGGCAGTTGAAACTCTGCATCCCGAAACTCTAATTTGGGAGACCTGTACGCCGTATTTTGAAAAACGTAACATTCACTTTTATGTAAATAAATGCGGTTTTCAGATTGATCAGTTTTGGTGCGAATATTTCCACGCAGAGAACAATGTATCCAATGATGAGGACCACAACCCCGACGAAGGACCGGACGAAATGTTTCGCTTCATTAAGATGATGAAGACGTAACAGTTGCAAATACGTATTTATTGAGCACAGTTACTGCATGCGGGAACATATAATCAAATTGGGATTTTAATTATTTCTTCAGCTTGAATGCCGCGTATCCGAAGGGCGGAAGGTAGTTTATTATCACCTTATCTCCCTTAAGCGTTCCTTCGCAACCGACAAATTCTACGTCCGAGTAGCATTTGTCAAGCTCGATCTTTGCCATACTGATGTCATCAGCAAAGCAGTTGAAAAGAGCTATCGAGCGCTCACCCTCGTTTTCCTTGCAGAGAATATAGAGGTCGGGACAGCCCGGGCAGTATGCGGGTAGCTTCCTTCCCACTATCCATTCGATATGCTCCTTCGCCTGTCTTTGGCGCGCATATGACAGGGTCAAGCTTGACGTGCGTGAAAGTGACATAAAGTCGAAGGTGTATACCAAGAAGCGCTGTCCGTCTTTGTTTTCGTATGCGTACGCCGTAGGTATCTCGCCCGAGCGGCTGAGCACCTTTGCGCCATTTTGAAGCTTGGCATCAAGAATATATGCCGCGCCATCCTTTATCATTATCTTTTCGTTATATTCGTCATAATCTTCAAAAGAGATCTTTGTCTCTTTGAGCTTGCCTACACTTTCAAGACCTACGTCAATACCGCGCTCGGTTAGAATTACGGCAGAGAGTCCGTCAAGCACCGCACCCGAAGAAAGGACCGAGAGGTCGATATGCCTTGCGCTCTCACCCGTGACGATGGGGCATATGCCCTCGCCCTCGTATGTTGTCGGTATGGAGAGTCGCGTTAGCATACCCGCCCCCTTGGGATAGATCATTTTGCACATATCCTTCGGGACAGGAGCACTCTCATATACCGAGAGATCGGCATCTCTTAGCATATCTCCGTATACGTATGAGCGTACACCGACAGCGCGCATATTCGAGAAAAGCTCTGCCATTTTTTCGTGCTTGGGCAGGGCGTGCACGTATCGGTCTATGTATCCGGTCTCATAGCGAGCGCTCGAGGTGTAGTCGAGCATATAGTTGAGAGAACCGTCAAGGCCTTTTGTTCCGCAACGGACAAACGCATCGTAGAGCAAAACGTAGGATGCGGGGCAGTTCTGTCTCGGACGGGGATATGCGTCACACTCGCAGACCGTCTCGATCCCCTCGTCCTTTACGATCTCATGCTGAGCCCTGACAAGCTCAAATACGATCGGGAGAGGATTTGTACCCTCAACCGCCCAATAGGGAGCGCCGAAAAGACGCATAAAGGGGGGATTGTTTCCTGCAAGAAGCCGTGCAAGATCGGGAAGATAATAACCGTCGGCGCCCCATGAGGAATAGGTAGAGCAGGGAGCAAGACGGATCGACCGATCGACGGCATCCACAGCATCTCTTAGCTTTTTTGCAAAGCCAAAGAGTGCGCTCTTTTGAACCGAAAGCCAGGCATCGCGGTATTTGTTCTTCTTGCCGCTTATAATATACGGCTCGAGCATCTCGCGGCTCACCTTTTCGCCAAGGAGCTTTTCCATTTCGCGAAGGTGAAGGTCACAGAAGCAGTATATGTCGACAGAGCGAAGTGCCAGACGGAAATCATCGTCAATAAGTATCGTCTTTGCGCCGCATTTTGCAAGCTCGGTGAATTCCTTGGCTATGGCATCGGTGAACGCTTCGTCAAGCGGGCAGAAGGATTCGTACATCGTCTCTCCGTGAAGCGATGTCACGTCGGTGAAGGGAAGCTTTCCCACGCCCTTCTCGTCGTGTGTAAGCGGAACACCGTGACCGATGGTAGATCCGACCCATATTGCGGGGATGATGCCGTTGTCCTCAAAAAATCTTACATTTTCACGAAGCAAGGAGCACTCGCGCGTAAGCAACTCATCGTCAAAATGTCTGTTGACACACAGCATTACGCGGTCTGCCTTTGCACGCTTAAGTTCACCTAATAATTCGTTTCTTGATCTATCTGTTGTTATCTTTTCGGAAAATACCGGGATCGAGAGCGTGAACTGTTTTTTCATGGCCGTCTCCTTTGATTTACTTGAAATAAAAGTATCACAACTAAAGCGTTTTGTCAAGTAATTTTTCGCCGTTTTTTGTATAGTTTTTGCTTTTGAATTTTTCTCTGTATTCCTTTGGCGGCATTCCCGTGTGCTTCTTGAAAAGCTTTGAGAAATATTGCACGTCAAGGATACCGCAATGAAGTGCTACCGTCTGTATCTGAAGGCGGGTGCTTTCAAGAAGCCTTATAGCGAGATTCATTCGCTCCGAGAGTATATAATCGGTGACGGTCTGTCCCGTCTCCCGCTTGAACAGAGTCGAAAGGTAGGACGGATTTATATTTTGTGCGGCGGCAAGCTTGCCGAGCGAGAGATCCAAGGAAAGATCGGCGCCTATCATAAGCTTTGTCTTCTGCACAATGGGAGAATGACTTTTGGTCTTGTGCTTTTTCACAAGCTGACAGTAAGCTCGGTACATTTCGGACATGAGCGTCTTGATACCGCTTACCGAATCGATCTGCTCTACCTTTTTTGCATAGACCGAGGATATGTCGTTCAAATATATCGGATGAACCCCGCCCGTTTCCGCCGCCTTGCGAAAGAGCGTGTTCATGATAATACAATAGTTTTTGAGATTTCTTATCGGGTCGTCGAGCCGCTTTTCAAACGGCATTGATTCAAAGCTTGATATAAGCGAGGCACCGCCCTGCGCCTGTCCCATGGAAATTGCCCTCATAAGGGCGTTTTCGGCATCGTAGCGTTCTTCCATTATCTTCATTGTTACAAGTATGTCCTCGTCGGCGGTGTAGGTTGTTGAGCGTGCATCCGTTAAAAGTAAGTTGTCGTCTATGTCGACCACCGAAAAATTACCGCTTCCCCAGATATGCTCGGAAAAGCTGTCGAGCATAATGAAGAGATGGCTGCTTTCGGGCAGGTAGGTGATATTGTGGTAATAGTCCTCCATCAGCTTGTGAAGGCGGGGAGGTATTCCGTATTTTTCACTTATCTCAAATATCGGAATGCTATCCTGAGGTGCCGAAAGATATGGACCTATTACAAGTACCGTTTTTTCGGCTTTGGCGGGGAGCTGAAGCATGATGTACGAGAGTGCCGACGATGTGCGAAGGCGAACTACGGTCCTTGGCTCGGTCTTATCCAAAAAATACTTTGCAGACGGTTCAAGCTCCTTGCCGAAAAGAAGGGTGAATTTCTCATCTGCGGCATAGCTTATGTCGTCATTTTCGCAAAAAGAAAAGGTTCTGATGCGGCATTTTTCAAACGTGTGGCAAATAATACTTAGTTCTCTGTCGTACATCGTGCATTTCTCCCGTCAAATATTGTCAAAATAAACAAAAAAGTAAACGCAGTTTTTATAATTATAGTACATCTTAAATTATTTTTCAATGCTTTTTTTGTCATTGATATAAAGAAAATACAAAAACATATAAAAATATTCCTCACTAATGTTATAGAAAGAATTTATAATAGAAACAGGAGATTACTCAAATAACATTATTAGCAGGAGGCATAAGCAAAATGAGTAAAAAACAGACCGTAATGGAAAACGGACATCGCCGTTTCGGCATGCGCGACTGTCTGGCTTACGCCGCGGGAGACCTCGGCTGTAACATGAGCTTTGCGCTCAAAAACACAATGGCAATATTCTGGACACAGTATATGGGCATGGACCTTTGGTATGCTCTTCTTCTTATTGTCGTTCAGGTATGGGATGCTATCAACGACCCGCTTATCGGCTCTTTGGTAGACTCCGACAAACGTAAATACAAGAGAAACAAGTTCTTGACATATATCTGGGCGGGTTCGCTCGGACTTATAGTCGGCGGAGCCTGTTGCTTCCTTCCTTTTCCGAATGCTCCCGTATGGGCTAAGGGGATAATATTCGTAGCCGGCTACGTTGTATGGGATGCCTTCTACACGGTTGCAAACGTTCCTTACGGCTCGCTTCTCGGCCTTATATCCGAGGACGTAAAGGACAGAGCATCGCTTTCCGCTTGGCGTTCGGTGGGTTCGATCTTCGGAAACATGCTTCCGATGGTCATCCTCCCCTTCATTATTTACGACAGTGAAGACAATCTCATCGGTGAGAGAGTATTTATTGCGGCTCTTATTATGGGTGTGCTCGGATTCATCTGCTTCCAGTTTATGATCCGCAATACGGAGATACGTGTCGACACATCTGTCACACTTGCCGAGAAGAAGGAAAAGTTCAACGTATTCAAGGCGATGGGCAACTTTGTAAAGAACCGCGCAGCAGTCGGCGCTACGGTTGCCGCTATGGGTATGTTTATCGGCATGCAGGGCGCGGCAACAGCGGTTACCGTTATCTTCCAGTCTTACTATAACAACGCGCAGATCTCGGGTCTTGTACAGCTCTTTGCTATGATCCCGATCGTAGTCTTCACACCTCTTGCAAGAAAGATGGTTGACAAGTACGGCAAGAAGGAGCTTGCTACATTCGGTTCGATCTGCTCGATGGTATCGGGTCTCGGTCTCTTTATAATTATGCCCAATAACACGGGGCTTGACCTTGTTATCTATATTCTCTTCCAACTCATATTCTCGCTCGGTCTCGGCATCTACTCCACAGTATCGTGGGCTATGATGGGAGATGCGATCGACTACAACGAGTGGAAGAACGGAACAAGAGAAGAGGGAACTGTATATTCGCTCCACTCATTCTTCAGAAAGCTTGCTCAGGGTATCGGTCCCGCGCTCGTGCTTGTTATAATGGTCGCTCTCGGCTACGTTGGCGAGGACGAGGGTAATCAGGTTTGGGAAGTAGCTGTTCGTATGCGTTACCTCGTTGCGGGAACATATATGTTCTCGGCAGTGCTCCAGTATCTCGGACTCGGTGTTATCTACAACCTTGACAAGAAGACACTTGCTGAGATGAATGCTGCTCTCGGACGTGATGAATAATCAACATAATCAGAAGTGATTTGATCGGTGTCCGACCTTTGTCGGACACCGATTTTGGAAAATGAGATATGAATTCACACAGAGTTCATATTTTGTGTATAGAATAAAACAAACACTATTTTATTTGGAGAACTACAGTGAGAAATATTATTGATCTTAACAAAAATTGGCTGTTCGTAAAGGATACGACAGATATTACGGCGCGTGCGGGCGAGACGGTCGACCTTCCTCACACATGGAATGCTTCAGACGGTCACGACGGCGGAAACGATTATTTTCGCGGTTCATGCCTTTATGTAAAGACACTTAATAAGTACGAGCTTCCTGCCGCTGACAAATATTATCTTGAGATATGCGGCGCAAACTCCTCGGCGGACGTATATCTCGGCGACAAAAAGCTTGCTCATCACGACGGCGGTTACTCGACCTTCAGAGTTGAGCTTACAGAGAAGCTTGCAGATGAGTGCGAGCTTGCCGTCCTTGTTGACAACTCGCCCTCTGACAGCGTATATCCGCAGATGGCAGACTTTACCTTCTACGGCGGACTTTACCGCAACGTAAAGCTTATCTGTGTGAATGATTCGCACTTTGATCTTGAATACTACGGCGCACCCGGTATCAAAGTAACTCCAGAGATAAAGGGAAGCGATGCTGCAGTCGAGGTCGAGGTGTTTGTAAAGAACCTTAAGGATACACAGAAGATAGTTTACACTCTCTACGATAAGGAAGAAAACGAGCTACAGAAGATCGAGTCGACAGATACGAAGGTAAGCTTTGAGATAAAGGACGTTCATCTTTGGCACGGACGCCGCGACCCCTATCTCTACTGTATGGAGGCAGAGATAGTCGAGGGAGATGCGGTGGTTGACAACGTTTGTACACGCTTTGGATGCCGCACCTTCAAGATAGATCCCGACAACGGATTTATCCTGAACGGAGAGGAATATCCGCTTCGCGGAGTGTCGCGCCATCAGGACAGACTCGGCGTCGGCAACGCGCTCCTTCCCGAGCATCACGAAGAGGATATCGAGCTTATCCTTGAGGTCGGTGCTACCACC
>JAZNZQ010000196.1:0-2568 GCA_045595035.1 Eubacteriales bacterium
CCCGAAAGCTACGCCTTCGCGGGACTGGGACACGGAATATGCGACGCGCAAAGCGGAAAGCTCATACCGATGCAGAGAGGCTCGGTTGTGGGCGTAACAATAAGCGGAGTCGTAAAAGGACTCGCGGGAACCCCCGGCGAGGTCAAGGGCTATTTCAGCTCGGGAAAGACAGGCACTCTACTTGAAAACACAGAATGCGGTGTCTACGGAGTTTTCGCGGGAAAGCCCGCAGGCATACACTGCGAGCCTATGCCAATAGGACGCAAAAATGAACTGCGGGAAGGCAAGGCTTATATATACTGCACTTTGGGTGCGGAAGGGGTGTCAAAATACGATATTGAGATATGCAATATCGACCGTGACGCCACGGGCAATAAATGCTTTACCGTCAAGGTGACCGACCCTGCCCTGCTCGATAAAACAGGCGGAATAATACAGGGTATGTCGGGCTCGCCGATTATCCAGAATGGCAAAATTGTCGGCGCCGTCACACACGTCCTCATCAATGACCCCGCCACGGGATATGGAATTTTCATTGAGAATATGCTCGAACAAATGGGAGAGCTGGCGGCATAAAACACAAAAGGCAATATCATTCTGAAACGGTTTGATATTGCCTTTTTTCATCGGTTTTGAGTATAATCACTCGGTGTTAACGCCCTGCATGAAAATATAATTTTTTTGTGATATTTTTTTATTATTATTTTTCAAAAACCGCTTGACAAACGGATATTTCGAGGATATACTGAGCCTAATATAACTATCGACTATATCATGTGGAATCTGACCTCGGTCTGTGTAGAAAAGATGCTTGCCGACGGCTTCACACCGGGCATCCTCAAGAGTGACAATTTCCCGGGAGAAAACGATTACAACAAGACCGTCGTGGAACCTCATTACGAGGAGTTTGGTTGGTAATCCAAGAAATAATAAGGTTAAGGAGAAAATATCTATGCAATTTCATAATCTTGAGGAAAGAATTGAGTTCCTCAGAGAAAATCCAATCTTCTGGTCACCCTTAGGTACGTGGGCGCTCTCCGGCACTTGGACACTCTCACGTGTAAAAAGGACCGAAAGCGACATTATCAATGACGCAGAACATGCCAAAAGACACAAGGCAATGTTTGATAAGGGAATCTTAGTCCATTCAAGCATAATCCCCACGGGCTGGATAGCGCCCGACACTTATGACTACACCGAAACCGACAATTTGTTTGAGCTTCTTTTTTCCACGGCACCCGATATCCTTTTTATGCCGAGAGTCTGCCTAAATGTTCCTGCGGGATGGTGCGCGGAAAACCCCGAGGATGTTTTCGTATACGCAGAAGGACCGCGCACCAAGGAGGAGATCGTCGCTATGATCGACACTCCACCTCACGGCTCTCATCCGTGGAAGGAAACAGACCTGCTCGCCTGGCAAAGCTTTTCTTCGAAAAAATGGGTCAAGGACGCATCCGAGGCACTGCGCCGCTTAGTTACGCATATTGAAAATTCAAAATGGGCATCAAATATCATAGGATATCACATTGCTTACGGAACTCACGGGGAGACCTCCCAGTGGGGCACCTGGATCATGAATCCGCGCAACAAGGGCGACTATGGAATCAGCGCGACAAAGGCATTTATCGAATACGCGGCAAAGCGCGGCAAGAATTACGACAGTATCCCCGCCATAGACGAAAGATTTTTCATCACCGACAAGCCTATTCCGAATAACAAATTCCATATTGGCTATCCCACTCTTGACAAGCTGTTTTATCATACCGAGCAGGACGAGAAATGTGTTATCTATTCCGAGTTCTCTCGCGACACTAATATGGACGCAGTTGAAGCCTTCGGCAAGGTAGTTAAGGATATCGTGCCCGAAAAGGTAACAGGTGTTTTCCACGGATATATCGCAGAGCCCAATAACAGCGCGAATACGCCGCACACAGGCTTTGAGCGTTTGCTCAATTCTCCCTATATTGATTTTATCGCCGCGCCTAAGGGATATGTAAGAGTCGGTCCCACCGAGCCGGGATTCGGGCAGAGCGTTCCCAATTCCATCAACCGCAAAAAGCTATACATAGACGAGATAGATAACAGAACTCATATCTGCAAAAATCTCTCGCGCCCTGGCTTCGACCATCCCGCAAAGAATTTCGCGCAGACAAGAGCGGTATATTGGAGAGAGTTTACCAAAAATATCGTTTTCCATCAGGGATATTGGTGGATGGATCTGGGCGGCGGATGGCTTGACAGTGAGGAGATACGAAACGAGATAGCTCTCTTGAACGAAACCTCTAAGCAGTTGTATCTTGAAAGAGATACTCACAAGAGCGTATCCGAGGTGCTTCTCGTTATCAACGAAGATGTTATGCACCATATGCGCCCCAATTACGCTCTTCATGACGCAACTATCGGATACACGGGATCTACCATTAAGGCAAGCGGTGTACCCATAGACCTTTACCGAACTGCCGACCTTGAGGAAATAGATCTCTCAAAATATAAGATGATCGTCTTTTTGAACGCATTTTATGCCGACTCGCAAAAGCTGCATAAGATTCTGGAAAGAACCTGCTCTGA
>JAZNZQ010000197.1:0-8367 GCA_045595035.1 Eubacteriales bacterium
TGAGTTTCAATCTACCGCTAATTGTGCACGCCGTTACGGCTCGTTTTTTATTGCCATTCTTTGAATTATATGATAGAATATAAATATCAAAGTCAAGGAGAACAAAATGAAAAAGATAAGATTTGGTCTCGCGGGACCGGGAATAATTGCACATAAATTTGCCAAAGCCATAAAGAACGTGGACTGTGCCGAGCTTGTCGCAGTTGCATCAAGAAGCATCGAAAGAGCGAGGAGTTTTGCCGAAGAGTACAACATACCCGAGACATTCGGCTCATACTGGGAGCTTGCAAAAAGCGATGTCGACGCGGTCTATATCAGCACCGCGCATCCCTTCCACGTGAAGTGCGCCGAGACCTTCATCCTGGCAGGCAAGCACGTGCTCTGTGAAAAGCCGCTTGCGATAAATTCGCGCGATGCGGCATATCTTGCATCCCTTGCGCGCGAGCACGGGGTCTTTCTTATGGAGGCGATGTGGACGAAATTTCTCCCCGCGACAGCCGAGGCAGTACGCATCGCGAAAAGCGGAGAGATAGGCGAGATAATGGGACTCGAAGCCGACTTTTGCTATCGCTCCACGCCCGAGGAGGAAGCAAAGCTTTTCGACAATTCGCTTGCGGGCGGCTCACTGCTCGCCGTCGGCATATACGGACTGCATTTTGCATCCCTGTTTTTGGGCAACGAACCGCAAAACATTACGGCAACAGCCAACATCGAAAACGGAGTCGACCTGCACACGGCGTTAACACTCAAATATGCCAGCGGTGCTATTGCAAGCATATCCTCTGCCATAGCACTTGAGAAGCCCGAGACGGCATATATATACGGCACAAAGGGGCGCATACGCATTCCCACCTTCTACGGAGCATGCGAGCTTTTCTTATACAAAAACGGAGAAGAAAAGCGCGTCTCCCTGCCACCTATCGGCGAGGGCTTTGAAGAGGAGATAATCGAGACCTGCAACTCTATCCTCGCGGGCAAGACCGAGAGCGACACACATCCCCTCTCAGACACACTTGCCGTGATCGGGCAGATGGACAAGATAAGAGAGATGATAGGGGTTAAATATCCGTTTGACAAGTAAAAAAAGACCGCCGAAGCGGTCTTTTTTCTATTTTAATTATTCGCCTTTAGTTTCTTTGCCTTTGAGCATAAGGTTTGTGAGGATACCGAGAATAAGAGCACAAGCGATAGAAGTAATTGTAACCTTGCCAAAAGTAACGGTAAGACCGCCGATACCGCAGATAAGGATAACTGCAGCAACGAAGAGATTCTTGTTTTCGTTAAGGTCAACCTTCTGGAGCATCTTAAGACCGGAAACTGCGATGAATCCGTAAAGAGTGATACATACGCCGCCCATTACACAGTTAGGAATGGAGCCGAGGAATGTAACGAAAGGACCGAAGAAGGAAATTACGATTGCCATGATAGCAGTTGTAAAGATCGTTACAACAGAAGCATTACCGGTAATAGCAACGCAACCTACAGACTCACCGTATGTAGTGTTGGGGCAACCGCCGAAGAATGCACCTGCGATAGAACCAACACCGTCGCCAAGGAGTGTTCTGTGGAGACCGGGATTCTCAAGAAGATCCTTATCAATTATGGAAGAAAGGTTCTTGTGGTCTGCAATGTGCTCTGCGAATACAACGAATGCAACGGGAACGTATGCAACAACAACAGTTGCGATATATTCGCCTGTGATATCACCAAGTCCCTTGAATGCAGTAATAAATGTAAAATCGGGGATAGCGAAGATGTTCATATTCTTGAATGCTTCAAGATTGATGATCTGAAGTGTAACATCCTTTGTAGCAACACCGATAAATGTAATTATCAATGCAACAACATAACCTGCAAGGATACCGATGATGAAAGGAATGAGCTTAGCCATCTTCTTGCCGAATACCGAGCAGAGAACAACTGTGAAGAGTGTTACAAGACCGCAGATGAGGCAGAGGTAGGGGTTTGCAAGCGATGCGCCTGCTTCATCCAATACCTTGCCTTTGAAAAGGTCGCCGACAGCGTTTCCTGCAAGGGAAAGACCGATGATCGCAACTGTAGGTCCGATAACAACTGCGGGCATAAGCTTGTTGATCCAGTTAACGCCAACGAATTTAACGATGAGAGCGATAACAACATAAACAAGACCTGCAGAAATTGCACCGATGATAAGTCCTGCATAGCCGGCTGCTGCAGAAGCTGCGCCGCCAAATGCCGCGAACATCGAACCGATGAATGCAAAGGACGAGCCAAGGAATACAGGGCTACGGAACTTTGTGAAAAGCAGGTAAACGATCGTACCTACACCGGCACCGAAAAGAGCCGCGGAAGCGCTCATTCCGTTTCCAATGATCGCAGGTACCGCGATGGTCGCCGCAAGGATTGCGAGCAACTGCTGCAATGCGAAAACGAGCATCGCGCCGAATTTCGGTCTGTCATGAATGTCATAAACCAAATTTTTTGCCATGGATTTAAATCCTCCGTTCATATAATGTTATATCTATTGTACCATAAATTCACAAATTTGCAACAAATTCGACAAAATTTCTCAAAAAAATATTTATATTGAAATGGCCGTCTGAACATGGTAAAATATCTTTAATACCCCTGGGAGGTATTTATGAAAAAAACAACTCTATCGACGCTTGCCGCGCTTGCGGGCTACAGCATATTCGGTTTCAGCTTTCTTTTTTCGAAGCTTGCTCTTGGTGTAGCCACACCATCGCTTCTCCTGGCATACCGTTTTATCTTTGCATTTTTGATACTGAACATTATCCTTATAATAAGGAAGCAGAAGCTTTCACTATCCGGTAAGCCCGTGATAAAGCTTCTGCTTATGGGAATTTTCCAACCTATAATATATTTCATCTGTGAATCCTACGGGATAGCACTCACAAGCTCTTCCTTTTCGGGCGTTATGATAGGACTTGCACCCGTTGCGGGGGTTGTGATAGGTGCGCTCTTCTTTTCGGAGGCGGTAACGTTTCGACAGGGCATTTTCGCCCTGCTGTCTGTGATAGGTGTCGCTATGACAACGACGGGCGGCATCGGAGAATTCTCGCTTGTAGGTTTTTTGTGTCTTTTGAGTGCCGTCATCTCCGCCGCGGCATTCACGGCATTGAGCAGAAGCATATCCGACGATTTCACCCCGTTTGAGCGCACCTACGTTATGTTCGCTATGGGCTCGGTCGTGTTCACGGCTATGGCTCTATTTCAAAACGAGCCGAGCGCACTCTTTCTGCCGCTTGCAGATCCCGCATTTTTGCTGTCGGTCATATATCTTGCTCTGCTCTCCTCGGTCGTTGCGTTTTTGCTTATCAACTTCGCGGTAAACCACATAAGCACGGGACATACGCTCATTCTTTCTAACATCACGACAGCCGTGTCCGTGCTCGCCGGAATATTCATACTCGGCGACCGCTTCACCCTGCCCCAGCTTATCGGAATAGCTCTTATAGTTGTTTCGGTATTCGGAATATCGATAAAAAAAGACCTCAAATGAGGTCTTTTCATTTTCGTTTCATTGCCGCATATCCGCAACGTCGGCAAAGCGGCTCGTACACTTCCCTTTTTTCAAATGAAGCTTTAAGCGAGCGTGCACGTTCTGACGAGAGTATTTCGTCAAGCTCATCCGTGAATATGTTTCCGAGCGCGATAGCACCTTCGGCATCAAGACAGCAGGGCACGACCGTGCCGTCAGAGAGCACGCCCACCTGATCACGAAGCCCGAAGCAGGAGTGCAAAGAGCCGAGATCTGGCAGGTCAAGGTCGGGCCACTCAAACCTTTCTCCCCATTCAAGAAATATCTTGTCCGATAGCTTATATCCAGAATATATCTCTTTCCATTCACCGCAAAAGCGCGCGTGCATGGCATCAAGTATAGTCCTGTTCATCGAATCAGCGCCGCCGAGATTCCATAAGCGCATGACCGCTATCTTCCCCGACATAGCCGCCCTCTTGCAAAAGTCAAAGCAATCGGAAAGGTATTCCTCAATTGACATTCCCATGGCATTCGCCTCGTAAGCATGAAGTGAGATGCTCACCTTATGAAGCGCACCCGAATCAAGCATCTCCCTCTCGCGACGCCGCAAGAGCGTGCCGTTTGTGGTAAGTATCACACGGTAGCCGAACTCTCCCGCAAGAGAGAGAAACTCTCCGAGCTTCGGATGAAGAAGCGGCTCGCCCATAAGATGAAAATACAGATAATCGGCAAAAGGACGCAGCTTTTTAGCCGAGACGGTAAATTCTTCGGTCGTCATATACCTTATCTCGCGCTTTGTTCCGTGGCAAAAATCACAGGCGAGATTGCAGGCGTTGGTTATCTCAAGAAAGGCCTTGTTCGGCATATAGGTGCTCCTTTCGTGAATTTTTTATAATTATATCATAAAAATGAAAAAAAGTAAATCTCAGAGCACCATTTATTGCCTCACTTTACTTGAAATGTAATAAAAAAAGGTATATAATATATTTATTGTACCTTTTTATGTCGAAAGGGATCATCCTTATGAAAGTCACACTTCAAAACCTAACAAAAAAATTCCCGAACGCCAATAAAAAGGCGCCCGACGTCATCGCGGTAAACGACGTCACGCTTGAGATAGGCGACGGACTTCTTATCGGACTTCTCGGACCCTCGGGATGCGGAAAGTCCACCACTCTCAATCTGCTCTCGGGACTCTTAAAGCCCACCTCGGGAAAGATATTCTTCGGTGAGGATGACGTAACCGAGCTTCCCGCCGAAAACAGAGGTGTCGGCCTTGTTTTTCAGAACTATGCGCTCTACCCCCATCTTACGGTAAAGCAGAATATAACCTTCCCGCTTGAAAACCGCCGCGGCAAGGATAAGCTCTCGAAGGATGAGATGTCGAAGATGGCATACGAGACGGCAAAGCTTGTGCAGATAGACACTCTCATGGACCGCAAGCCGGGTGAGCTCTCGGGCGGACAGCAGCAGAGAGTTGCCATTGCGCGCGCACTTGTAAAGAATCCCCGCATCCTTCTGCTCGACGAGCCGCTCTCCAACCTTGATGCGCGTCTCCGTCTCCAAACACGCGAGGAGATACGCCGCATTCAGCGCGAGACAGGCATCACAACGGTATTCGTAACGCACGACCAGGATGAGGCAATGTCCATCTCCGACCTTATCGTCGTTATGAAGGACGGCATCGTACAGCAGATCGGAGCACCGCAGGAGGTATACGACGAGCCGAAAAATCTCTTCGTTGCAAAATTCCTCGGCACTCCTCCCATAAACGTATTCGATGCAAACGTAAAGGACGGCAAGCTCTACATCGGCGATGAGGCAGTCTTCCCGCTTGACAGCATACCCGACATGGCGGTCACGGCGGCTATTCGTCCCGAGGGATTCGTACTCTCGGAGAACGGAGCTCTTTCGCTTGAGCTTTCACGCGTTGAGGTAATGGGCCGCGACGTGAGTGTCGTTTCCACACACAAGGCATCGCAGAATGAAAACGTGCGCTCCATCATCGGCGCCGAAAATATAAGCTCTATCGGCAGCACGGCGGTACGCTTTGACATAAAGCCCGGAAAGCTGTTTATCTTCGATAAAGAGACCGGCGAGCGCGTGAGGTAAGCGTATGAAAAACAATAATATCAAAGCATGGTTGTACCTTCTTCCCGCCATACTCTTTATCGGCGCGTTTTTGGTATACCCCCTTATCGATGTGTTCATATACTCGACCGAAGAGGGCTTCAACTTTGCTTCTCAAACATATTTCGGTGTCGGCACGTATAACTATTCCTACGTGCTCCACGACCCCTTCTTCCTACAGGCGCTGAAAAACACCTTCGTGCTCGTTATAATCACTGTGCCTGTATCCACCGCACTTGCGATACTTATATCGGTCGGGCTCTCTTCGATAAAAAAGCTTCGCAACCTTTTCCAGACGGTATACTTCCTTCCCTACGTGACAAACACGCTTGCGGTCGGACTTGTATTTATGATACTTTTCAAGCAACTGCCCGGCTCTTCCGGGCTTATAAACACCCTGCTTGGCGTATTCGGTATCGCACCCATCGACTTTATCAGCGGTCCCTGGTGGGCAAAGATGCTTGTGCTCTGTGTTTACACGGTATGGGTCGTAATGCCCTTCAAGGTACTCATCCTCACAAGCGCGCTCGCTTCTGTTGACGAGACCTATTACAACGCCGCAAAGGTCGACGGCACTCCGAAATGGAGAGTCTTTGCAAAGATAACTATGCCGATGATATCCCCCACGGTATTCTATCTTATAATCACGGGCTTTATCGGCGCGTTCAAGGCATATTCGGATGCGGTCGCGATATTCGGCACAGACCTTAACGCATCCGGAATGAACACTATCGTCGGCTATATATACGATATGCTATACGGTGACGCAGGCGGATACCCCTCTTATGCTTCTGCCGCGGCTATCATCCTCTTTGTTATAGTCCTTACCATCACCTGCATCAACCTTCTTGTTTCAAAGAAGCACGTGCATTATAACTGAGGAGGCGGCAAAGATGAATTACCAAAAGATCGAAAAACGCGCAGAGACAAAAAAGCGCGTGTTGAATACAGTTATATACGCCCTGCTCACACTTTGGGCGCTCGTCGTACTTTTCCCCTTTTATTGGATGCTTCTCACCTCCATCAAGAGCTATGGCTCGTACGATGCGGAGTGGGCGAAGCTCTTTACCGAGAATCCCACTCTTGAGAATTACGTCTCTGCATTCTCCGAGGTGCCGCTTGCCGATTATTTTGTAAACACGATAATCTTCACACTCGGCACGACGGCGATAATGCTCGTTGTTACGGTGCTCGCGGCTTTTGCATTCTCGCGTCTCGAGTTCAAGGGTAAGAACCTCGTATTCACACTCTTTCTCTCGCTTATGATGATCCCCTCGGAGCTTGTGGTCATCACAAACTACGTGACTGTCACAAATCTCGAGCTTCGTAACACCTTCACCGGACTCATTCTTCCGAGCGTTGCATCTGTATTCTACATCTATCTGCTTAAAGAAAACTTCTCGCAGATACCCGATGAGCTATACTATGCCGCAAAGGTCGACGGCACAAGCGATTTCCGATATCTTACAAAAGTAATGATACCGATATGCAAGCCGACCATCGTTACGATAACGATACTCAAGGTCATCGAGTGCTGGAACTCGTACATCTGGCCGCGACTCGTTACCGACAATCAGGCGTATTACCTCGTTTCAAACGGAATACAGGAGATACGCGAAAACGGCTTCGGACGTGATAACATCCCCGCTATGATGGCGGCGGTAGTCGCAATATCGGTACCGCTTATTGTGCTCTTCCTCATCTTCCGCAACAAGATCATGGAGGGCGTTTCGAGAGGAGGTACAAAGGGATGAAAAAGCTTGTTTCTCTCATCTTGCTTCTCACACTCACCGTCTCGCTCTTCTCATGCCACGGCGCCAAGGAGAAAAAGGTGTTCGAGATTCCCGAAGAGTTCGACACCTCGAAGAAATACGAGATATCCTTCTGGGCAAAGAACGACACTAACATGACACAGGTAGAGATATACAAAAAGGCGATAGAGAACTTTCAGGCGCTCTACCCCAACATAACCGTAAATCTTCGCCTCTACACAGACTACGGCAAGATATACCGCGACGTTATCACCAACATTGCGACCGACACCACGCCAAACGTCTGCATAACCTATCCCGACCATATTGCTACCTATCTGACGGGCGCGGATACGGTCGTCCCGTTAAACGAGCTTATGGATGACCCCAAATACGGACTCGGCGGAAGCGAGGTAAGATTCGACTCTCCCACAAAGGACGAGATAATACCGAAGTTCCTCTCCGAGTGCGAATTCGGCGGATACTACTACGCGCTCCCCTATATGCGCTCGACCGAGGCGTGTTACGTCAACCGCACCTACGTCGAGTCGCTCGGCTTCACGCTCCCCGAGACACTCACCTGGGATTTCGTCTGGGAGGTATCGCGTGCGGCGACCGAAAAGGATACTGACGGCAACTTCAAGGTCAACGGACAGAATGTGCTAATTCCCTTCATATACAAGTCGACCGACAATATGATGATACAGTACCTTCGTCAGGCAGGTGCGGGATACTCAAACGAGCACGCCGAGATCCTTCTCTTCAACGATACCGCAAAGGATTTTCTTTTCACGATCGGTGAACATTCAAAGAGCGGCGCTTTCAACACATTTAAGCGTATCGGATACCCCGCAAACTTCTTGAACGCAGGTCAGTGCATATTTGCCATCGACTCGACCGCGGGCGCTACATGGATGGGATCGGATGCCCCGCTTGTTGATATTGCCGAGGAGAAAATGGTGGATTTCGAGACTGAGGTAATGACGATACCTCAAGTCGGAGGCC
>JAZNZQ010000198.1:0-2216 GCA_045595035.1 Eubacteriales bacterium
CGTGGCTGTTCTCGCTTACGTCTGCATTGTTTATATTATGTTCAACGGCGCACAGCGTCTTGAAAAGCGTCAGATGGCGCGCTACGGTGACAACGAGGAGTACAACACTTATGCGGATAAGACACCTATCATCATTCCGCTTCTTCCCATTTATCACCTCAACAAGAAAAACTGAAAAGGAGAGTCAGGATGAAAGACTTTTCGATCTCAATGGCACTTGTAGACTACATTCCGGTTATTTTCTTTGCGATAGCATCCGTCATACTTATGCGCGATCTCTATAATAAGATGAGCAAGGGAGCGTTTGCACTATTTGCCGCGGGCGTGATAGACATAACATGTGCCGGTGCGCTTAAGGCGACATACAAGCTTCTTTATTCCGCAGACGTTTGCGATTTTGAAGCGCTCAATGTTATGTTCTTCCCGACACAGTCGATCGGCTTCTTGCTTGCGGGAATAGGCGTCCTTGCAATGGTTTGCCATAAGCAGACAAAGAATGCTCTTCTTGCCGCGGCACCGCCCGTCTTTAGCGGAACATTCGTGTTTGTCGGGCTTATGGTAGCAGGACTCGGACTTATGGATGCCGTGCTCTGTATACTTTCGGTCAAGCTCAAAAAGAGCGGACTTGTCGCACTTTTTGCCCTCTCGTTTGTATGCTCGCTTTGTATGGGCTATCTCTCCTCCAAGAATTTTGCCGAAGCTTCCATGAACTGGATAGCGGAGGGGGTCAACGTAGTTGGACAGGGCGCACTCTTGGCGGGCGCGTATATGCTCCACAAGGGCGGTCTTGCAGAGCTTAAGCTCGACGGAGAAAAGAAATGACAGACAAGCTTTTGGCTATAATAAAAGAAAAATATCCCCTTGTGCCGCTTGGTGCGGGTGAGTTTGCAAACATCAAAGCAAACGGAATGAAATTCGACGTCCTCTCGTACAGAGCAGAGGGACTCGGGCACGTGTCGGTGATGCGTGCCTCGGGATTATTCGGCCTTATGAAAATGGACACGCTTATAGTGAATCCGAGCGATGTTGATATTCCGCTTTACTCCTATGACCGCATTTTTACCCTTGGCAACGATACGCTTATAGTAGAGCTTTACGATACTCTTGCGGGCAAGTATTCGGACTTGTCGGTAAACACGATAAAAAGGCAGTATACCGACCTTGCCGAGCGCGACCCGGGCGAGCATTGGTACGACCGGATAAAGCTTTCCTCAAGTATTTCAAAGAAGGGGAAGAAGAAGGACAGAGAGCGCCTTGACGGCCTTACACTCGAGCATTTTGCGACCTATCTCAATTCGGGCTCGGGCGATAGCTTTGACAAAAATATCAAGGCGGAGAAGGCGGCGTATTACGTAAACGGTCTGCTTGAGCGCGGCGGTCCATCCACAGACGTATTCAAAAAGGAGCTTGGGGAAGAGAAGACAGCTAAGCTCTTTCGTGAAGTGCTTTTCGGAACAAAATAAGATAAAATCAACGGACATGCTTATTGTCCGTTGATTTTTTTTTGAAAATATGGTATATTAAGTATAATAAATCTTGTGAGAGGTAAAACATATGAAGTTAAATTACAAACGCACACTTCTTGTCGGTATGGCATTTTTTCTCATATCCGCATTCTGGCAGGCATACGATGCCATAATCCCGCTTATCTTAACAAATCATTTCGGTCTTCCGCAGACGGCTTCGGGCGTGGTAATGTCGTTCGACAATATCCTTGCGGTATTTCTTTTGCCGCTTTTCGGTGCGCTCTCAGATAAGGTCCGCACAAAATACGGAAAGAGAACACCCTTTATCTTTTTCGGAACGATAGTCGCTGTAATTTCTTTCTTTGTTCTTACGTTTATTGATAACTATCAGCTTGCGAAGATAGCATCGTTGTCGAGTGCAAGCCTTACCGCAACCGATGACATGCGTGCAAAAGCGCTTGCGCTTACAATGCAGAATCCGCTCCCGCTTGTCGGATTTATCGCGACCCTTCTTGTCGTGCTTGTTGCAATGGCGACCTTCCGCTCGCCTGCTGTAGCTCTTATGCCCGACGTGACTGTGAAGCCGCTTCGCTCCAAGGCAAATGCGATAATCAACCTCACGGGAACCTTCGGCGGTATACTTGTGCTCGTGCTCGGTATCGTTTTTGCGACGTCAAAGAATCATTATATGCAGTACACGCCCTACGTTTCGGCGGTCTGCTCGATAATGCTCGTAGGACTTATCATATT
>JAZNZQ010000199.1:0-4090 GCA_045595035.1 Eubacteriales bacterium
TAGCGGCGCCGCAGAATACGGGAACGATGCTGCCGTCGATGATGCCTTCGTGAACCGCGTTGAGCGCTTCGATGCGTCCTATCTCCTCACCTGCGAAGAATTTATCCATAAGCTCTTCGCTTGTTTCGGCGATGGACTCAAGAAGCATATTGCGGTATTCCTCTGTGATTTCTGCAAACTGCTCGGGAATGGAGGACGAAACGTAGCCGCCCTTACCGTCGAATACGTAATCCTTCATATCAACAAGGTCGATAAAGCCGATAACCTTGTCTCCGTCGATCATAGGAATGCAAACAGGGCATACTCTTACTCCGAAGGTATCACGAAGCTGTGCAAATGTCTTGTAGAAGCGAGCTTCTCCGTCGTCGAAGTTGTTGATGAAGAAGGTCTTCGGTACGCCCATCTCTGTAGCGTAGTCCCAACCGAGCTCTGTGCCCGCCTGAACGCCCGACTTACCGTCAACGACGATGATAGCGCAATCGGCAACACGGAGAGCTTCCATGACCTCGCCCGAGAAATCAAGGAATCCGGGGGTGTTGAGTATGTTGATCTTTGTGTCTCTCCAGATAACGGGGGCAACGGTTGTCTGAAGCGAGAAGCCCCTCTTTATTTCTTCTGCATCATAGTCGCAGACTGTATTACCGTCTGTTGTATTGCCGAGTCTGTCGGTACCTCCCGAAATATATAACATTGCCTCTGCGAGTGAGGTCTTACCGCTTCCGCCGTGACCAACGAGGGCTATGTTTCTGATTTTTTTGACATTCAATTCCATTGTGGTTTACTCCTTTGTATATATTCTTATATCGGGACGATATATTTTTCGACCGTATATAACTCATTATACACTAATTAAAAATCATTTTCAATGGGGAAAATGAACTTTTTGAACTATGAACATAAAATTTCGCGCTTGATTTTTGTACAACCTACACAAAAACAGGCATAACGAGGACTCGTTATGCCTTGAATTTTGATCCTTGATAGGAGTTTCTGCGGTAGAGCTCTTTGTCGATGTCGTTTATAAGAGCTGTCTTTTTGACTCCCCAGGTCGGGGCGATAAGCTCGGATAGCTCTGCATCACCCGTGAGTCTTCCGACTACAATCTCGGGCGGCAAAAGCTCTATGGCATCGCACACGACGTCGATATACTCCTCGCGCGAGATGGGTGTGTATTCACCCGATGCGTACATATCGGCAAGCGGTGTGCCGCGCGTTACGTACAGATAGTGGAATTTTATCTGATCGGGGCGAAGAGAAGCGACCTTCTTTACGCTTTCTATCATCATATTTTTATCCTCGCCGGGAAGACCGAATATCAGATGCACGCATATCTTTATCTTGTTGCTCGCATCTCGGAGTCGCTCGTAGCCGTCAAGAAAAGCGGCGTAAGTGTGCCCTCGGTTTATCAGTGACGCGGTAGTGTCGTGCACGCTCTGCAGACCAAGCTCGACGCCAAGGTGTGTGCGCTCGGCTATCTCTGCGAGCAGGGCAACGGTGTCGCACGGCAGACAGTCGGCGCGTGTGGCAATATTCATTCCCGCGACTCCCTCGAAAGTGAGCACTTCTTCGTATATCTCCCGAAGAACGGATGTCGGCGCATATGTGTTTGTGTGCGCCTGCAGATAAGGGATGGTGCGCGCGGTTGACCATTTTGCCGACAGCTTCTCTCTTCCCAGTCGGTATTGCTCACGTAGCGGCAATCCCTTTGTCTCAAGGCATCCGCTGCTTCCCGCAGAGCAGTATATGCATCCGCCTCTCCCGCATCTTCCGTCGATATTTGGACAGGTCATACCTGCATCAAGGGGAATTTTTGCGCACTTACCCGAAAGGCAAGTGCGCAAATAATAATCGTATGTGTGATACCTTTTATTTGAATCCGAATAGCGAAACGGATTAGTATCTCTTTGTGTCATCTCGTTTCAAGAAGCTTTTCGATAGCCGCAAGCTTGATGCAACAGGTGAGTATCTTCATCGAAAGTGTGAGGTCCTCATTCTTGGGGAAGGTGGGCGCGATACGGATGTTTCTGTCGCGGGGGTCGATCCCGTAAGGGAAGGAAGCACCCGCACCCGTAAGTGTTACACCTGCATCCTTTGCAAGCTGCCATACGCGCTTTGCACATCCGTCGTTTACGTAGAGACTGATGAAATAACCGCCGACCGGCTCTGTCCACGTAGCTGTGCCTGTGCCCTCGAGCTCTTCTGTGAAGATGTTCTTGACAATATCAAACTTGGGTCTGATGATATCGGCAAGACGTGCCATGTGGCGCATGATATTCTCGGCATTGCCGAAATATTTAACGTGACGGAGCTGATTGATCTTGTCGTGACCTATGGTCTGATATGCCATAAGAGATTTTATGTATGCGATATTTTTCTCGCTTGCCGCGATTATTGCAACACCTGCGCCGGGGAAGGATACCTTGGAGGTGGATGCGAAGTAGTAGATCATATCCTCGTTGCCGTGCTTCTTTGCCTCTTCGAAAATGTCGAGAAGCGTGTCGCGTCTGTCCTCGTAGAGGTGGTGTATAACGTATGCGTTATCCCAGAAGATACGGAAATCCTTTGCTGCGGGCTTGAGTGCGGCGAGGCGTCTTACCGTATCGTCGGAATATGTGATACCGTCGGGGTTGCTGTATTTGGGACAGCACCAGATGCCCTTGACACAATCATCCTTTACAAGCTCTTCGACAGCGTCCATGTCGGGACCTGTGGGAAGCATGTCAACGTTGATAAGCTCGATGCCGAAGGATTCTGTAACGGCGAAGTGTCTGTCGTATCCGGGAACGGGGCAGATGAACTTGACCTTGTCAAGCTTTGCCCAGGGAGTATCCTCGCGGCTGACACCGTGAGTCATCGCACGTGAAACTGCGTCGTACATGAGATTGAGACTGGAGTTTCCGCCTACGATGATGTTCTCGACAGGAATGTCGAGAAGGTCGGAGAAGAGCTTCTTTGCTTCGGGAAGACCGTCGAGAACACCGTAGTTTCTGCAGTCGAGTCCGTTTTCGGCATAGCAGTCTTCATTCTTTGAGAGAACCGTAAGCATTCCCTCGCACAGATCTATCTGTTCTGCGTTTGGCTTACCGCGCGAGAGGTCGAGGGAAAGGTTCTTTTTTTTGTATTCGTCAAGCTCGCCGCAAAGCTGTTCTTTGAGCTTGAGCAGCTCTGCAGTGCTTTTGGATGCGTAATTCATTGGGTAATATCCTCCTAAAAAGTCCGTAAAGATCAGAATTCTGCGCTGCCCGTCGTTCTCGGGAAGGGAAGTACGTCTCTGATGTTCTGGATGCCTGTGATGTACATGATAAGGCGCTCGAATCCGAGTCCGAAGCCGGCATGCTTTGTTCCGCCGTACTTGCGAAGCTCAAGATACCACCAGTAATCCTTCTCTTCAAGATCAAAGTTCTTCATTGCTTCGAGAAGCATATCGAGACGCTCCTCACGCTGAGAACCGCCGATAAGCTCACCGACACCGGGAACGAGCATATCCATAGCCGCGACAGTCTTCTTGTCGTCGTTGAGACGCATGTAGAATGCCTTTATCTCGCGGGGGTAATCGGTTACGAATACCGGCTTCTTGAATATCTGCTCGGTGATGTAGCGCTCGTGCTCAGTCTGAAGGTCGATTCCCCACTTTACGGGATAGTCGAACTTTGCACCGCTCTTTTCGAGCAGGTCGATGGCTTCTGTATATGTTATGCGCGCGAAATCGTTTTCGACAAGGTTTGTAAGACGTTCAACAAGAGTGTTGTCGATGCGCTTGTTGAAGAACTCTATCTCGGCCGCACACTCGTCCATAACGTACTTGATGACGTACTTTATCATTGCTTCGGCTGTGTCCATGTTGTCGATAAGGTCTGCGAACGCCATCTCGGGTTCCATCATCCAGAACTCTGCCGCATGACGCGCGGTGAAGGATTTTTCAGCTCTGAAGGTCGGTCCAAATGTATACACGTTGGAGAATGCCATAGCGTAGCACTCTGCGTTGAGCTGACCCGAAACGGTGAGGTTTGCCTTCTTGCAGAAGAAATCCTCGGAATAATCGATGCTTCCGTCCTCGTTTCTCGGGATGTTGTCAAGGTCGAGTGTCGTT
>JAZNZQ010000200.1:0-4554 GCA_045595035.1 Eubacteriales bacterium
TTGACCGCGCCCATACCGAATATACGGCGCACGTCTACGATACCGATGCCGCGAAGCTCTATATAGTGGCGGATTATCTCGGGTGCGCTTCCGACAAGCGTTTTTGCCGAAACTCGTTTGATCTCGACTGCGTCGTCCGCGATGAGACGGTGTCCGCGCTTGACAAGCTCGATGGCTGTTTCGCTCTTACCTACGCCGCTGTCTCCGAGGATAAGTATACCCTCACCGTAGACCTCGACAAGCACGCCGTGACGTGTAACGCGGGGGGCGAGATGGACGTTGAGCGAGGCAATAAGCGCCGCCATAAAGTTACTTGTGCTTTCGGGAGTTGTAAAGAGAGGCACCTTGTATTTTGCCGCAAATTCAGCCATTTCGGGGAATATGGGCAGACTTCTTGTTACTATAAGCGCGGCGGGCTTGCGTGAGAGCAATCCCTCTATGCTTTTTGCTCTGTCTTCGTCGGAAAGCTTGGAGAGATACATATGCTCCGCGCGTCCGATGATATGTATTCTTCTTTCGTCGAACATATCGTAAAAGCCGGTGACGGCAAGTCCGGGACGGTGTACCTCAGAGCTTGTTATAAGGCGCTGTTCGTAATCGTCGGGGAGCGTGATTGCATCAAGCGGAAATTCGAATTTTTCGACAAGGTCTTTAAGCGGTATAGAATAGGTTGCTGTGTTTTCCATGGCGACCTCCGTTATTTTTTATTTTACATCTCTATTCTATCACATTTTTTTCGGATTTGGAATAGAAAATACAAAAATATCACCACATCTTCACAAATATGTTGTATAATAGATACAGATACATTGATAAGGAGTCGTTTTTATGAAAAAAATAAATAGAATAATTGCAATTATGCTCGCATTGGTTATTTCGCTTGCATCTCTTGCTTCGTGCGACGGTGCGACCTCGCCGATAGAGAGCAGTGAGGACGATCTTCGTACGGTCATGACTGTGGATACGTACGAGGTGCCATATGAGCTTTTCAGATACTTCTTTATGAATTTCAAGAAGCAGTTTGAGTCGACTGACGATTCGATCTGGACGGGTGCTGATTCCAAGGATAAAAAGGCGGAGCTTGACGCATCTGTTGTCGGGGCTATTCGCGGTGTATATGCGGTGCTCAGTCTTTGCTCCGAGTACGGTATCGGCAAGGATGACGCGAAGATAAAAGAAGGCGTGCAGACGGCAATAGACGAGACGGTAGATTCTTACGGCGGTGAAAAGGCATACGTTAAGGCACTCGGTGAGAATTATATGACCGACAGCGTATACAGATTCCTTATGGCAGTTGACCTTTGCGAGACCGAGCTTTACAATACGATGCTCGATGTCGGAGTCATAGATGATTCCGATGAGGCGGCGCTTGCGAACATAAACGGCCCCGATTTTATCCGCACGATACAGATACTTATAAAAAACGATGCCGGAGACGATATTGAGGAAAACAGAAAGACCGCAGAGGAGCTTCTTGAGAGAATAAAGAAGGGTGAGGATATGGACACGCTTATCGGCAGATACAGCGAGGATCTTTCAATGACACCCGATGGGTATTATTCCACGCACCTCGAGCTTATAGAGGAGTACGAGGAAGCGGCATACAAGCTTGAACTCGGTGAGGTCAGCGAGGTCGTTGAGACCTACGTTGGATTCCACATAATCAAGCGCCTCTCAAAGGAAGCCGACTATATTGAAAAGAATTTCAATGCGCTCAAGACACAGTATCTCACCTCGGCGTTCTACAGACAGATAGAGGACGAAAAGGACAAGCTCAACGTCACGAAAAACGCCCTTTACGAAACCTTTACCGTTGAAAATATGAAATAACAGAGGGAAACAATGAGAATTCACCGAAGACGCAGACGAATGAAGCGCCCGGGCAAAAACAAGACGGCAAAAAGCGTATTTATCGTAATTTTTTGCGTTGTTGTTTGTATTGTGCTTACGGTAATGCTCGGAAACTATCTTAAAAATAAAGCCGCGGAGACAAGACCCGATGATGCCGATACGACCGATGCTCCCGAGACCACGGCGACACCGAATAACGATAAGGCCCCCAACAGCGCCAAGAGCGTGGAAGCGGGATATCTTGATCTTTCTCCCGAGGCGGTCGGAGAAAAAAGTGCCGCAGAGGTGGCTGATGTATTTTTTGCGACCTCATATACTGCCGCGTCGTTTGAGCTTCGCGATGAGGCGGGAAGCTTGCTTTATACCTCGGATGTAGCATCTGCGCTTGGACAGAGCAGCTCTTCATCGCTTGATATCAAGGAGCTTGTAAGTATCCTTGAGGAGCGCGACGTATATACGGTCGGATGCTTTGCCAGTGCCGCATTTGCAGAGGGGATGACCGACGGGATGTATGACGTTATCATTTCCTATGAAACGGCGCTCGTGCGTGAGCTTTTTGAGATGGGTGTGGATGAGATACTTCTCACATCGGTCCCCGTAGCGGCAGATTCTATGAACGGTGCGCTCGAATACGTGCGCGCAATAAAGAGCGCTCTTTCCGATGGGGACTGTGTCGGAATTTCGCTTCCGCACACGCTTCTCTCGGATGACGGCATTGCCGTGATAACTAAGGAGCTTTCGGCGGTGGCTGACTTTATGGCCATTGATATGAGCGGCTTTGTGTATGAGGATATATACGAGGCGACCGACAGCTTTGTGCGCGACAATGAGCTTTATATATCGAGATACGGACTTAGGATCTTGCTTGGACACTCGGATGCGGCGGATCTCTCGCGTGGGATCGATGCGCTCAGCGCAAACGCAGTGTATAATTGGCAAATAATAAAATAAATAAAGCTCCCGCACGGGAGCTTTATTTACAGATGGATATGATGTACGAGATTCCGGTAATTATAACAGACAGAAACAAAAAGATCTTGCTTAAAAACAGAGCCGCGAGCGAGAAATATAAAAAATTAGCGTATCTGAGCGATATAAAAAGACACTTGACTGATGAGAGTGACGGGCTTATCTCTTCACTTGCTCAGGGGAGGTTTTGCGCGGTATCTCTTTGTGCACTCGGAAGGACAAAATATGCCCTTGTGTTTAAAAAGATGTATTTGTCCGCAGAGTTTTATATTTATTTACTTCTTGATACCGATGCAAAAGAGACTGCGTATTTGGCATCCGACGCTTTTTCTTGCTGCTCTTCGGTAAAGGAGGAGATCTGTAAGGCAGACAAGAGCGAACCGTCTCCCGCACTTTATATGCTTGAGCTTGAGATAAATAATATCCGACGTGATATGCCCTCGTTTTTCGGTTCAAGCTTTGATCACTTTATGTTTTCCGAGCTTGAAGAGGAGCTTAAAAGGAGTGCAAATCTTCAGTTTTTTTCTTCAAGCGTCGAGATCATATACAAAAGAGATCTTCATCCGACTCTTGAGAGAATGCCGGTCTCTTCGGTGCTTTTATGTGCGCTCACTATTCTGCTCGGTGTTTGCGACGAGCTTTCTTCAAGCAAACGGATCGAAATATTAGCGGATCATTTCGATGATACGCTGGTACTCGATATCAAGACAGAGGTGAAGTTTGATATGCCCGTGTTTTTTCGTTCGATCGATATTTTTGAATCGGGAATTGCTGACGAGAAGCTTCGCTTACCGCTTGCTATTTGCGCCGCTCTTTTTGGGGCTGACGACAGAAAAACGACTGTATCTATCGACGGCGCTTCGGGAAAAAGCATTGTTTGCTTTGAATACCGTATCAAGAATTACGAGAAAAGACCTGCAGGGATCAAGGTCGATACAGGGTACACCGAATGATCATTTTTTGTATGCTAACAGCAGCGCGAGCATGAGCAGAATATCATCCTCGGCTCCGTTTGCTGACAGTATAAGGATCAGTGCCAAAAGAAGGATATCCTCGCTTGAAAATCCGAAAAGAGACGGCTCGTGCTTTTCTTCTTTTTCACATATCTCAGGTGCCTTTTCCTCTTCTTCCTCACATGGCTCCTTTGCGGTCTCGTTCTTGACTTCTGTCTTTGGAATGATCACGTCGCTCTCGCGCTCGTGCGGCGGCTCGTATTTCGGTCTATCAAAGGAAAAGGCGTTTCCTCTGTAATTGTTCGGAACACGAAAGTTGCCGCCTGTAGAAAAGCCCTGATTTGTGCTTCGGCTATACATAGCTCCCCTCCTAACGTAACAGCTTGGTTATGCCGCTTATTTTTACGATATAATCTACTGCCTCGCATCTGTGCGGGCTTAGGTACGGCTTGAGTGCGAGCAGAAGCGCGGCACGTCGGTCGTGTTCCTTAGGTAACCTTTCTTTGTCCTCCCTTGGCGGTGATGACAGATTTTGCAGCATCGGCTTTACCGTTTCTATCATCGCGGGAAGCTTTGCGAGCATTTCGGGATTGGATAACAGTCCCGAGAGTACGTCCCCCATACCGCCCTCGGAATTTGCACCCCCGGGATTTATCGAGGATAGAACCGACGAGAGCGCGGAAAGATCGGGGATCGCTCCGTTTGCTTGCACCGCATCTTCTTTGATGTCACTCATGTTCTGCCCTCCGTTCTTTTTTTGTGCGCTTCAAGCTGTTTTGCC
>JAZNZQ010000201.1:0-2669 GCA_045595035.1 Eubacteriales bacterium
AAGACCGATGGTGGTGGTCGTCTTTCCCTCTCCCGCGGGGGTGGGGGTTATAGCGGTGACGAGAATGAGCTTTCCGTCGGGCTTGTCCTTCGAGTCCTCAAGAAGCGAGAGGTCGAGCTTCGCCTTTACTCTTCCGTACTGCTCTACGTATTTTTCATCGATGCCCGCCTCACGGGCAACGTCAAGAATGTTCTTAGGTGTCACGGACTGTGCTATTTCGATATCAGTAAGCATATTCTGGATCTCCCAAATTTAGAAATATTTATACAATTTTAATTATACACCTAAATAATATAAAAGTCAATAAAATATTTTTGCTTTTCGCTGTTTGAGAGGAGCGTATTCCCCATCCGTCAAAACGCACATTTTTTATGGGCGGAATTTGTGAAATATTTTTGCAAAACCTATTGACAACCAAGCAAAAAAGTATTATAATATGATGTGCGACTTTGGGGATCATAGCCTAAACTATGCCCAAACGACAAAAACGCTACGGTCCGTAGCGCGGGGAGGTATCACGTGAAGCTCGATTTAAGACCGCTGCTTGCGGGGGACAGACTTCTGACCTTTGAATACGAGCTGCCGCTCGACACCGACCCGACGGATACCCAAAGCTTTCTTTACGGTGTAAGTTTTCCTTCTCCCATGAAGGTAAAGGGCGATATTACCAACACCGCCGGTTATATGAGAATGCAGCTCACCGCCTCGGTCGACTACCAAGCCGAGTGCGCAAGGTGTCTTGCTCCTCTTGACGGTGAATTCACCCTTGACCTTGAGAAAACCGTCGCCCCGAGGAATCTGCTTTCGGATCTTGATGAGGACAGGCTGGATGATTACGCGATCATCGAGGACGGATTTCTTGATATGGACGAGCAGCTCTCAGCGCAGCTTGAGATGGAGTTCCCCGCAAGATTTCTTTGCTCCGAGGATTGCAAGGGTCTATGCCAGCGATGCGGCAAGAATCTTAACAAGGGCGAGTGCGATTGCTCCGAGACGGAGATCGATCCGAGGCTTGCGCCGCTTAAGAAATTGCTTGAGGATATGAAAAATAAAAAATAAAACACACATAAAGAGAATGCCGAGCGGCAGACTCGTTTCAGGAGGTAATCACAATGGCAGTTCCTAAGAGGAAGGTTTCTCACGCGAGAAAGATGAAGAGACGCTCCAGCGTTTGGAAGCTTGAGCAGCCCACCAACCTTGTTGCTTGCCCTCAGTGCGGCGAAGTAAACCTTGCTTACCGCGTATGCAAGGCTTGCGGATACTACAACGGTGTTGAGGTAGTTGCAAAGAAGCAGAGCGCGAAGTAATTTTGCTCTAGCGAAAAACAGATGCTCGATCAAAAGCATCTGTTTTTTCTTTTTTTATCGCTCGGAGGCTGCGGTATTCGGGCAAGACCGAACGAAAAAAGGAACGGACAAGATGCGTGTCTCCGTTAAGGGTAACGCGCCGAGCCGTTCCTTTTTTGCATTCGGCATCAAAGCCTTGATTCGACCTCGCTCAGTATTTCGCTCATCTTGATCTCAAGCGCAAGGCTCAATTTAAGCGAAAACTAAGATTCAACATCATTTTAAAATCCTCGAAAAAATTTTTATCTTAATGAGATCGTTATTCAATATATATTTTTATCAAGCACCGCTCTTTCTCCCGAAAAAGTGCCGAGATCCATCGGTGCGGTGCAGTTATCAATGATGTTATGATGAACAAGCCACGGAAGCTCACTCGGCCCGTATATCAAAAATTTGTCACCGCTTTTCATATCTCTCGGCTCGACAAGCGTAAAGGTTAAGCCTATAGGATCAAATTCAAGTATCTCGGATTCCGAGCCGTCGGCAATCCATCTTAAACGCCATCCCTTATATCCGTGTGAAAATTCTCTCGGGAGCATCGGCTTCAGCGCAACGGTCGGCCCTCTTTCAGCCCTATAAAACGTTCTTTCGTCAACCACGTCTCCGACATAGCCCGAAACGGTCTCCGACTTTATTCCGGTGCCTAGACCCGTGATAGTATTATCGTGAACGTTGACACGGGTAACGTCATCGCTTATAATTATGCCGTCAGCCTTTTCATCTCGCTCGGTGCGAACGAAGATGTGATTATCCGATGCGGTAACGTAATTTGAGGTTATGCGAATCCCGTAGCGAGCCACACTCGGTTCGCCAATCGCGGTAAGGTCGATCGAATTTGCCGTTATAATGATATTCTCGGGGGGCGTGTCAACGGATTGCCCCTCACCGTGAACGTCTATCGCGGGGGAATTAAAGTTGACGAACACGTTTCCCTTGATCACGACCTGCGATGCAAACGAGCCGATCTTGATCATTGCGACGGAGTGATCCTGAGTACAGCCCTCAAAGTAATTATCGCTTATCACGTGCTGCCCCGTACCGAGCAAAGATATAATTCCGCCCCTACGCCTGACATTTCCTATTGCTATCGCGCCTGCGTTCTTTACGTAACAGCCTTGTATTTTAACAAACCTTGAAGCGCCCTCCCAAGCCGCGTTTCCAACGTCTTCAATGCGGCAATTAAGTATGGAAGTGCACTCAGCTTTATCGTTATTGTTAAAGGCGTTTCTTGCAGAATCAACGACAGAGCATCCTTGATACGTAATCGATCTTGTGTATCTGTCCCCGGGATCTGCCAGCTCACGAGGCGTTCCCATAGAGTAG
>JAZNZQ010000202.1:0-2792 GCA_045595035.1 Eubacteriales bacterium
CCGTATGCTCTGCGCCGCGGTCAGTACGAGAAACCCGGCAGCGCCCGCAGCCCATACCCACCCCAACACCGTCAGGGCGGAGACCTTTGGCGAAAGCGCGGCCTTATCTGACGCGCCGCCCTCAGCCGTTTCCTCTCCCGAGGTGAATTCCACCACACGGGTAAGAGAGCTTGTGGGCCGCAGAGCAAATCTGACCAGAGAGCTCTTATCAAATCCCAGCTCACGGAGAGTCAAGCCGTTCTCCTCTGAATCACAGCCCTCCACAAGAAGCCTTCTGACGAAGCTTCCGAGGATATTCTTATTATAAAAAGCATATACCGCCGCAATGACGATACCGATGAAGACACAGATCAAATAGACGGAGAGATCAATTTCGGTCAACATAGTCGAACCGCCTTTCCGAAAACGCTGAAACGTCTTCTGTATATTATACTAAAAAATACTTTTATTTCTTCAAAAGAGCCGTTCCCATATAAGGAATGAGTGCTTCGGGAACAGTAACGGTGCCGTCTGCATTCTGTTAATTCTCAAGTATTGCCGCAACCGTTCTGCCTACTGCAAGACCGCTTCCGTTCAAAGTGTGAACGTGCTTTGCCTTGTCCTTCTGATCGTTCTTGTATTTGATCTCCGCACGTCTCGCCTGATAATCCTCGAAATTGGAGCAGGAGGAGATCTCTACATATCTATTATATGAGGGCATCCATACCTCTAAGTCATAAGTCTTGGCACTGGAGAAGCCCATATCGCCTGTGCTGAGAAGGGATACACGGTAGGGAAGTCCCAATGCCTCGAGAAGGGATGCAGCATCGTTTGTCAATGCCTCAAGCTCTGCGTAGGAATCCTCGGGACGGGAGAACTTGACAAGCTCAACCTTATTGAACTGATGCTGACGGATAAGGCCTCTTGTGTCTCTGCCCGCACTTCCCGCCTCTGCTCTGAAGCATGCCGAGTATGCGCAATAGCATATCGGAAGCTGATCTGCCGAAAGGATCTCGTCGCGGTGCATATTTGTAACAGGCACCTCGGCTGTGGGAATGAGGAAGTAGTCGTTGTTTGCAACTCTGAACGCATCCTCCTCGAACTTGGGGAGCTGTCCCGTACCTCTCATCGAGTCGCGGTTGACCATGAAGGGCGGGAATATCTCGGTATAGCCGTGTTCTGTGTGTGTGTCAAGGTAGTAGGAGATGACCGCACGCTCGAGCTTCGCGCCGAGTCCGCGGTAGAAGTGGAATCTTGCACCGGTCACCTTTGCGGCGGTCTCGGGATCGAGAATGTTCAGCGATTTGCCAAGCTCCCAGTGCGGCTTCGGCTCGAAAGCAAACTCTCTGGGTGTTCCCCACTTGCGTATCTCAACGTTCTCGGAGTCGTCCGCGCCGACGGGAACGCTCTCATTGGGAAGATTCGGGATGAAGAGGAGTATCTTTTCGATCTCTTCGTCAAGGGCTGCGATCTTGTCATTCTCTGCCTTTACCGTGTCGGAAAGCTCCTTCATCTCGGCAAAAATGGGCGCGACGTCCTTGCCCTCCTTCTTCATCTGGGGGATCATCTTCGATATCTTGTTCTGCTCTGCCTTCTTTGCCTCTGTATCTGCGATAAGCGCTCTGCGCTCCACGTCAAGAGTAAGCAGACGGTCGATGTCCGCGCTGTAGTCCTTGTTTCTTGTAAGCAGTCTTGCCTTTACGTATTCGGGATTTTCTTTTATAAGTCTGATGTCAAGCATTGTATTTTCCTCTTTTGTTCTATTATAGTTGTTTAATCTTCAAAAAATTCTTTTCCGCAAAGCGCCGTCAAGAATTCCTGAAGGTCGTCGTTGTCTTCATAGGTGAAAGAAATCACCTTATTTTTTCCTTTATTGGAAATTTTTACCTTTCTTCCAAGGCTTGTCATCGCCTTCACCTCAAGCTCGCGGATGTAATCGACCATCGGAGCGGGCTTTTCCTCGGGTTCGGGACGGTTGAGTGAGCGTACTGCCGCTTCTGTTTCGCGTACCGAAAGCTCCTTTTCCTTGATCTTTAGCGCCAAGGGGAGCATATTTTCTCTGTCACGCAGTCCGAGAAGTGCGCGCGCGTGACCTGCCGAAATGTCGCCCACCTCAAGCAGATCGAGCACCTCATCGGGAAGCTCAAGCAGTCGGAGCGCATTCGTTACGGTCGAGCGGCTCTTCCCCACTCTTGCGGCGAGATTTTCCTGTGTGAGTCCGAAATTGTCGATTAGCGCGCGGTATGCGAGCGATTCTTCAAGCGGATTTAAGTCCTCACGCTGGATATTCTCGACAAGCGATATCTCCGCGACCTTAAGCGCATCTCCGTCGACCACGATAGCGGGTATCTCGGTAAGCCCTGCAAGCTTTGACGCACGCCAACGGCGCTCACCCGCGATTATCGTGTAGATTCCCGCCTCATCCCTGTCGGTGACGAGTATCGGCTGGAGCACACCGTGCGCGGCGATAGAGTCTGCAAGCGCCTGAAGCGCCTCTGAGTCAAAATTCTTTCTCGGCTGGTCGCCTCTCGGCTCTATTTCGGATATACGAAGCTGTGAAAGCGAGCCCTTTTCTTCAAGCTGATTGTCATCAAGCAGCGAAAAATAGCCCCTTCCAAGCCCTGACGGCTTCTTTGCCATAATTTATCATATCCTTTCTGTAAGTTCTTTGGCAATTTCGATATATTCGAGACTGCCCTTCGCGTGTTTGTCGTGATAGTAGACCGGCACACCGAAGCTCGGTGCTTCGCTTAGCTTTACGTTGCGCGACACCATAGTTTTAAAGAGCTTGTCGCCGTAGTAAGTCGGAGGCC
>JAZNZQ010000203.1:0-2488 GCA_045595035.1 Eubacteriales bacterium
CGGAGAGCTTGAGAGTGTACTCACCGTCTGTAAAGTTGGAGACAACGAGGTATTTTTTATCGTTAACAAACATCGATGCGTATACTTCCTCGGGAAGCGGTGAGAGAATATCGGATGTTTCGCGAAGCTCGATATATGCTAAAGTGTTTGCTTCTACCATGGGTTTGTAGAGAGCAAGATATTTGCACCATCTGGGATATTCTTCTACGTCGTCGGGGATGGATGACCAAAGCGAATAGGTGTACGGTCCGTTCGGATGCTCACGCATATAATCGCCAACCTTTTTATTGAACTCATACTCATCTCCGAGTCGGCCGTCCTCATTGCCGTAGTATGGAATGTCCTCTTCTATGCGCTTTCCCATAAGCGGACGCCCGCGCGATGTTAGAAGCGGGAACTGCATGAAGGGAATGACAGAGGCGTAATATGTTTCGGGATCGGAGACTTTGACCTGCTTTTTGTCGGGACAGGGGACCACGTAATCATGAAAATCCTTTCCTATTCCGATCTTAACATCCTTAACGTTTTCACCTATCCATATGTAGTCGTAGACCTTGTCCTTGCAGGGGGCGGGATTATTGCGGCTTCTATGTATCTTATATATGCCTCCGCGGCTTTTTACCTCGTGGTAGATGATACCGAGCAGGTCTTCTATTTCGGGGTCGTATTCATCAAGTCCGTACTTTTTGTCGCATCCGCCCGGCTTTACTCTGTGTGAGCTGTCGTAGCCCATATCGTTGAAGATGCCGTCAAAATTGTATCTGTCAAGTACGGCAACTGTGCGCGGAAGAAGATATTCTCTCCACTCAGCACTGCCCGCACTGCATCTGCGGTATTTAAAATGCATTCCGTTGATGCAGTAGTTCTTGCGCACGGTGAAACTTTCGTCAAAATCGGGGTCTAGTTCGTGGAAAAAGCCCGAGGAGATGTAGGGAATTATCTTTATGCCGAACAAGTGGGCAAGATCAATAAATTGCTCAAGTCCCCTGGAGTCAAAGCAGGAAAATTTATCTGCCCCGAGATGGCGGATAGGGTCGTTCCATTCCTCGTGCAGCTGGATAAGCTCGACTCCGTTTGCTGCCATATCCTTTAGCATATTGTAATCGTATTCTGTCGGCTCTATCGAAAAACGCGCAGGATAATCGCCAAGGTTGTATACCGCCTGCCCGGGCAGATACTCTCTTATTCTGTGACGGCGAAGATAAGCTCTGTTATTCTGTTCAGCGCTGTTAAGATTATCGATTCTTTTGCGGTGCTCATCAAGTGTAAGGATCTTCATATTTGCCTCCTGCAAAAAATAATTTCAAAACAATTATAGCACATTAAAAATATTTTTCAAGGTTGATTTTAACTTTTTATCATGTTATAATATTATAGATTTTTGTGAGGTGTGACTATGAAAAAAAGATTTCTAAAAGTATTCGGATATACCCCAGGTATTGCTTTATCGGCGCTCATTGCGCTTCTCGCGTGGTATCTTGAGAGCTTGTTGCCTATACATGTTATAGGTGCGGCTGTCATTGCAATGTTTATCGGAATGATAGTAAATCACTTTGTCGGCAAGGTATCTGTTCTTTCGTCGGGCGTTAAGTTTACGTCAAAAAAATTATTGAAGTTTGCGATAATTCTGCTTGGGCTTTCGCTCAATATAAAGACCATTCTTGAAGTGGGACAGAAATCGCTTGTTGTAATGGTATTCACGCTCTTGACATGCTTTGGCGGCGGATATTTTATCGGCCGTGCTCTTGGGCTTAATTGGAAGCTGTCCAATCTTATTTCGGCGGGTACAGGTATCTGCGGCGGTTCTGCGATCGCGGCGATATCCTCTACTATCGATGCAGATGACAACGATATCGCTTATGCCATGAGTGCGACCTTTCTTTTCGATATGGCAATGATAATCCTTTTCCCGATAATGGGACAGGCGCTCGGAATGAGCGATGAGGCGTTCGGCATCTGGGCGGGAACTGCGGTAAACGATACCTCGTCCGGGGTGGCGCCCGGATACGCCTCCCCCGGGGGGGGGGGGGATTATGCAACAATGGTAAAGCTTACAAGAACGCTTTCGATAATCCCGACTGTCATCGTTTTTGCTCTTATTCAGCTTAAAATAAAAAGAAAAGAAGCCGCAAATTCAACCGAAGTCAAGGTGAACTTCCGACTTGCAAAGATCTTTCCTTGGTTCATTCTCGGATTCTTGGCTATGTCGGTCGTGGCAAGCGTTTTCACCATTCCCATTGAGGCCGTTTCTATGACAAAGACGGCGAGTAAATTTCTTATGGTTTCAGCACTTGCTGCAATCGGGCTTAATACTTCCTTTAAGGATATGAAAAAGGCAGGACCGCGCCCGATGCTTCACGGTTTTATAATTTCCGCGCTTGTGGTTGTGGTAGCCCTGCTTGTCGAAATGGCAATGGGGATCGTATAAAAGAAATGCACCTCGAATGAGGTGCTTTCGTTTTACAGTTTTATAGCAGTTTCAAGAGCT